>DIZZ01000160.1:20686-21194 GCA_002428045.1 Verrucomicrobia bacterium UBA6015 | reverse complement strand
GGCCAAGTGAGCCGCCTTATGGTTATCGGTAAGTTTCATCAGGATTCCAGCGGCAGAAAGACCGCCATTCCAGCTAGTCAACTTGCCTGCCGCCATGGCGGCAGGACTGAGCGGCACAGGAACCTCCCGAGTAACGCCCAATCCGTAGATCATGTGCCCTGTATCAGCTTGCCCGTCCCGNNGGATGCCCTTCGCATACGCATCCTTGTCGATATCCACCCCCGCTTTCATGGCGAAATGCATTCCGAGCATACCGGGTAAGCCGGCATTCGGAATGATCCCGTAGTTTTCCGGCCCAGGGACATTATGCCGCCAGCCGCCTTCGGGGCGCTGGGTTGCGGCAAGCCGGTCGCAGACGCTTTTCANNGTAGCCAGATAGTATTCCCCGAAAAGGATGGCATCGGCGGAGTTGTGCCAGGCCCAGCGCTCCTTGAATTTATCAATGGGCTTTTCAAGATCGATGGCCTTCATCGCCTGATAAACCGCGCGCCGCACATACCCCTGCAGC
>DIZZ01000160.1:0-20573 GCA_002428045.1 Verrucomicrobia bacterium UBA6015 | reverse complement strand
TCATCACCGTCAGGGGAATATCCACATTGATGTTTTTACCCGCCCGCCTTACGCCAAGCTGCAACTTGCCTTGAAGCGCTTCGGTCTCACTGTCGGTAATGGCAGCACCCATGACCTCCCAGGCCCGCTCACCCACCATCTTGCCGTTGGCACTGAAAATGACGTCTCCGACAAGGAGTCTGCCGTCGGACGGGGATCCGCGCTTCACTTCACGAACGCCCATGTTGGGGCCGAACGGTCCGGTTCGAACGCCAATGGGACCGAGCCAGCCGGTGAAATTGTCATAGCCGAAGGTCTTGAGCTGGACGTTGACCAGCGTGACATCGCCGCTCTTCCATTCATTGGCCGGTGTTGAATACTCTTCTGGCAGATCATTCTCTGCATTGCGGAAAAACCACTCGTAAACCGCTTTCTCGGTCCGGAACGGCATCGCCGGAAGTCCATCGGCATTAACCAGCCCCTGGTCCGGCATGCCGTTCCAGTTGTAGCGTACATGGACGATCCGGTTCACCTTGTCGCTTTCGATCTGTATCCGGTCTCCGTCGATGCTCGCCTTGACCGGAAAATAATCGCCATCGACACCTTTTGCCTCAAAGCAATCAAGCGCACCTTCCGCAGCCTGTAGCCCTTCCGCCGTGCCAGCTTTGAAATGCACAGTGGCCTTGTTCATGTGAGCGTCCAGTTTCTCGAATAGCGGACCCGTTGGCGCGGTGCCTGCTTTTTGATATACGGTTCCGCGAACCCAGCGTAGACAGCGCTCAGCCAGCAGGGCCGGATCCTTCGGCTGGGCACTCATGGGAATGTTTTCCGATCCGGGCATAATCAAACCAACACCTGCATTTTCCTCCGCCATAAGCCTCTGTAGCTCCCTCATTTCGCGTCCGTGCCGCGCCAGTGTGTCCAGCGCAGAGCCCGGCGGCAGGATAAACGCCATCGGCAATTCGGCGTCACCAAACACGGCCCGCCATTCTCGCGGAATGCGAGGCGTCGTGACAGGATCCATCCTGACCCCGGTCTTGCGGATATCATACGTCTCAATATAGAGCCTGTTCAGATGATCGCGATCCAGATGCGTTCCCTTGTTCCTGGCATCGGCATGCAGCATGTAGGGATAATTGTTGCCCAACTGAACGATCATGGACTTGAGCGCCAAACCACGGAAAGGATGCAGTACGGCATTGTAGCCGCCGGAAGGAAAGAGCGCGAAGTTAAGCGGGTCGCCGACACCCCCATCCTTGTCGGTTACAGGCTCACCCCTGGCCTTGAGATCCATTATTTTATCGAATCTGGCGAGTTGACCGGACACGTCATTCTTATCGTAGAACGTATCGGTCTCCATCAGTGATTCGCGACTCAACCAGCTGATCGGGAACGCCGAGCCCAGATTCAGGTCCACGATTCCTACCGGGAGATCCTGTTCCGACGCCAACTCGCGGCCCAAATAGTAAGCCGCAGCGGACATCTTCAGCGCCGATTCCCTGCTGACTTCGCACCAGCCATCGGTCATTTCAGCAGTCAGGTCCTGCTGAGGTGCAGCAGCAGGCTGAGTTTTGATGGAAATGGCCCTAAAGCGTGGATTGGTGCTAAGTTTGCCAGCCTCACGTTTACCTTCATCGGTCTGCCCCAGCGAGATGTCGATGCTCGTCTGCAGGGCCATGAAAATTACATCCCCAATCACGATGTTCTGTAGTTCTATCTTTGCCGTGCCTGTCGTTACGGTCAAACCCTGCGGCTTGGCGGATGCCGCCATCGGATCAAGCGTCACCGACCAAACGCCGCTATCATCAGCCTTGGTCGATTTCCTCTGACCGGCAAACGCAACCTCTATCGTTGCGCCATTGGCGGAAACCCCGCGTATCGTATTGGCCTTGTCCCGCTGAAGGACCATGTCGTCCCCGAAATAACGTCCTAGCCGCAGCTCACCCGCCCGCGCGCCCGAAGCCAACCCGCACAACACCACGGCTACCGTCGCCAACACTCTACCTAATCTCATATTTCGTTGCATGCCTGTCATAAGATGTCCTTTTCCACAGCATTCGGCTGTTTAGTGATATCGAAACTATACCCCACCCAGTGTGAATCGAAAAGAGTGATATTGCGACTATGTGATGTACTTTATCGCGACAAGCCAGGAAAATGGGAGAGGGGATCAATGGCCCCCCGAGCACATCAGAGACTCTGTTGCTGCTTCCCTTTCAACGTTTTTCGATACACTCCGGGGCTGACGCCATACGCCTTGCGGAAACTCATATGCAAGTAGTCCCTGGATCGGTAGCCTACAAGGGCACCGGCGGCCGCGATGGACAGGTCCGTGGTCTCCAGTAATTCACGGAGACGCTCCAGCCGCTTGCGGCGCAACTCGGCGTTCACGCCGCGTTTGAGGTAAATCCGGAACGCCCGCTCAAGCTTGCGCCGCTGCACGCCGACCGCCGCAGCCACATCATCAACCGATATGTTCTGGTCGACATGATCCCACATGAAGCGCATGGCCCGGACGACCACAGGATCGGGCACGGCCAGCACGTCGGTGCTGCGCCGATCCACCACGCCCCGGGGAGGGACTATGATCGATCGCGGGGGCTTGGCCCTGTCCTTCATCATTTCACGTAGAAGCAGCGCCGCCTGCCGCCCCCGCTCGTCCGCGGCGGTGTCGATGGACGACAAGTCTACCGGCGAGAGCTCGCAAACCAAAGGATCATTGCCGACCCCGAGCACGGCGACCGTTTCTGGCACGGCCAGGCCAGACGCCATACACATGGTGCAGACGCTGGCGGCCATCTCATCACTGTAAGTGAAAACGCCAACGGGTTTCGGAAGTGTGGCCAGCCAGGCCCCAACCTCCCTGACCCGCCGTTCGTACTTGGCTGCAGGATCAGCCATTGACTCTGGGTGTTCATGATCCCCCAGGATCAGTTCGTGCACATGTACGTTAAGCCCCCGTTCACGGGCCTGCTGCCTGAACGCAACATACATCGAGTGGCAATCATCCTCCGAACGGGTCGGATCGTAGGCAATGAAGGCCACATCCATGAAACCCCGCTCCACGAAATGCTCAAGGGCAAGCCGTCCTGCTGCCATCACGTCAGGAAGCACCGCAGGCAGTTCGACATCCTGAGGATGGGGCAGCCTGCCCAGACGCACGGTCGGGCAGCCCATTTCCATCAGCCGTTTCGCCAGGGGATCGGTCGGCAAGCAATCGACAAATGCGCCTTGCGGGGGCGGATTATCGGGAATGGCCCCGCGTGTAAACTTGAGATCGAGCAGATCCCAGCCCCACTCCCGCGCCAGATCGATAATCGCATGTAACCCGGTGCGATATCGCAACGATACAAGCACCCGTGGATGGCCCTGTCGTATGTACTTCGCCATCCCGACATGGTCGTGATCGATCAGGGTGGATCCCGGCGCGCCTGGCATGCCCTTACGGCGCATTCGTGATGACGAGGCGGTAGTAACAGTAACCTGAGAGGCTTGTGGCATACGCGTTGATGCCGTTCGTCGGGTTCAATTCGCCCGCGTATTCCCAGACGCCCGACAACAAGTTGGTGCGCCGCTCAATCACGATCGGGGGAATGCGGGGGTCCACATTGGCATGCGACCAAGAGAGACGGAACATACCGCCATCCTGACGCCCCGCCCCTGATATCTGCAGGAATGACGCGGAATTCATCGGATCCGTACCGCTCCAGTATTCCTCTTCGTTGGTGAAGCCGTCACGGTCCCAGTCATTGGTGGCCGATGCTTCCCAGTTCATGTTTGTCCAGGTGGCCAGCCACTCATACGGAACCAATCCATTCGTGGTCCGATCGGAACTGAAGGTTGCCGTCAGGGAGCGGGCACCGTCGACGGTGAAGGAAATCTGTTCAACCGCGACCGTGGTCGACGCCGTATCCCCGCTCCATCCGTCGAACTGGCTATAGGTGCCCGGTATGGCGGTGATCGTGATCGGGGAGCCTGCATTGTACCAGCCGCTGGCGTGGCTCAGTGTTCCGGTACCCGCCGCCTGGCTCGTTCCCGCAAGCGCCATCGTCAACAAAACCACCAACGAGGTGATCATTTTTGAAGTCGTCATTTGCATCGTCGTTCCTCCCACGGTTTTTAGTGTCATCCCATTGTATCATTAACCGTGCCGATAACAAACATTTTTTTTGTAATGGGTCAGTTAGATGAGTTCTGATTATGATTCAGACAGAAATGACTCCCCCACCTTGCGGTCTTTCCCAAGACGTTAACCCCTCGTTTTTGCCTACCGCCGTGGGCGGCTGGCTCATACCTTGGCCCCACCCCCACCCCACCCCGAAAATAACAGACCCATTATGCAACGCTCTTGATCCGCCGCTTAATACCTGATATATTCCGTGCATGATGACAAATCAACCCATGATGATCAGTATCCAGGCAGGCCCGGAAGCAGGGCAGACGTTTCCCATTCCGGCGGAGGGCGTCCGCATCGGCCGATCGTCCAAGAATGATATCGTCCTGTCCGATCCGCTCTTGTCCCGCTATCACTGCCGACTGTTTGAAAAAGACGGTGGCCTGTGGGTCACGGATCTGGGCAGCGCCAATCAAACGCTCCTCAACAACAGCCCCGTGACCGAAACACCAGCCCTTACCGGAAGCCTGATTACCATCGGCGACACCGTGATTCGCGTGGACTCCGATGGTCGTCCGCCCGTTGACCAAGGCAGCCAGCCGACCGCTGTTGATCTGGGCTTCAGTACCAGCGCGGGAACTGGCACGGTACGGAAGCGCCCCGCATCGCGATTGCTGCCACTGGTCGCCGCTGCGGCGGTCCTCATGATCGTGGCGGCGTGGTGGCTGCGTCCTGGCTCCAATGCGCCCAAGGCACCCAATCCACAGACGCCGTCCGTCCTAGCCGTGAAGGCCGCGCCCGACACACTGACTGTTGCTTATGAAAAGATCGAAGCCACCGGTGATAACATCTTCCGTTACGCCCTGAACCTCACACCGGATCATATGCTGGTAATTTCCGTCGATGATCTCGTCAATAACCGCAGTCTGTCGAAGAAAAAAACGATCGGTGCAGAGGTGATCAGCCAGCTTATGCAGGAGATTCGGGACTCGGGTTTCGAGACGCTCGATCCGCTTTACCGGGGCGTCACGCCCGGACGCCTTAACGAACGCAGCCTGACGATCATCATCGGACGCGATGCCCGCAGCGTGCGCATCCTTAACCGCGACGACGTGCCGCCTGCATTCGATGCCGTCTGTACGAAGCTCGAAAGCATGGGCAAGGTCGAACTCGGACTCTGGGCCATCCAGTATTCTTCCGAACAACTGATTGCCATGGCCGAGGAGGCGATGGTACAGGGCAAGAAACTCAGCACGGAACGGGAGATCGCCCCGGGAAATCTGGCCGGTGCCATCTCCAGTCTGAATCAAGCCGAGTGGTTACTGGAATCCGTTGAACGCAAGCCTGCCTTTTACCAGGATATCATCAGCACGCGCACGGAAGCCACGGCGGCGCTGGACACCCGCTACGAGGAGCTTAATTTCAAAGCGGAAAAGGCAATCAACCTGCGGGATTGGGAAAATGCCGCCACAGAACTGCGGATGCTTCTTCAAATTATTCCCGACCGCGAGGATAAACGGCATCAAACGGCCCGCAAACAGTTGATCGAAGTCGAAGAACGATGGAAACCTGCACGATGAATACTCCCCCTCGAAACCTTTCTTACCTCGTCCGCCTCTCGGCGGTTTGTGCCGTACTGGCGGGGGCTGCACAGCCTGCAGCGGCGCAGTCCGCAGCGGCACAGCCAGCCAGCCTGCTGATCCGTTCCCAGCCCGCCGGAGCATCCGTCGCCATCAATGAACAAACCATGGGGGTCACCCCCTTGACGTTGCCGACATTTTCCCCCGGCAAACACCTGATGACGCTGACCCTCAAGGGGTTCCGTCCGCACTACGAGACGTTGACGCTGGCTGGCGACGATCGTCTCGTCCGGGATATCACCCTCGAACCGCTACAAGGGCTGTTGGTGATTCACAGCACCCCCTCCGGTGCCGATGTCGAAATCAATGCCACACACCGGGGGGCCACTCCGCTTCTGGTCAGTGATTTGCCGCCGGGAACCTATCAGGCACGGATCACTAAATCCGGGTATCTTACGCGACAAATCGATATCCAGGTGGTCGACCGTACGCCAAAACGGATAGAGGTTGCGCTCGCGACCGATACGGCAACCCTTGTGGTCACGACCATCCCGGACGCGGCCACGATCACGGTGGATGGCGTTCAACAGGCCCCATCGCCATGTACGATTGAAAACGTCCGGACGGGGAATATCAACCTGAGCGTCAATGCCCCCGGGTATTTTCCACATGCCGAAACCCTGTCGATGCTGGCTGGAGAAGTTCGTGAACGCGCCATTGTGCTGCGTCCCCAGCCCTCGGGCCTCAGCATCATCACGACCCCGCCGGGGGCGCGGATTTTCGTAAACGAACAAGCCAAGGGACGCTCTCCAGTCAAACTGGCAAACCTTGAGGCTGGCGATTATGTCATCCGCACCGAACTGGAAGCACACGACCCAGCCACCCGGCGGGTGAGTCTCGGCCGCGGCCAGGAAAAGGTTGAAGATCTGGTCCTGACCGCCAATGCCGGCAAGTTGGAAATCACGACCGAACCCGCTGGCGTGCGCGTCCTGCTGAACGGGAAACCCGTGGGGGAAACGACGACCGATCCGGATAAAACCGATAAAATCTCGGTCCCGTTCGTGGTGCCGTTGGTACCTGTCGGCACCCACGAACTGACGCTGACCAAGACGGGATACTTCAGCCATAGCGAGCAGATCACCATGGCGCGTAACGAAACGCATACCGAACATTACACGCTACCGCGCCGTTTCATCCCGAACTGCATGATCCAGACGCGGTCTGACACATACAATGGGCTGCTTATCGAACAGACGAAGGACAGCGTGAAAGTGGAGCTCAGTCCGGGTATTTTCAAAACCTTTCAGCGCAGCGAGATTACCGGCTTCACACCGCTACGCGTAGCCGACCCCGAAGCGAACACAACGCCCTGAAGGACGACACCGCCACTACGGCAACATATAGCGACGATCCAGACTGAAAGCATTGGGAATGTGACGGATTTGCGGGGGGGGCGATCCAGACGCCGGACTTCCGATCACCTCGACCACGTCGAATCGGAAACTCACGCGCGGATTCTTCAGTTTTTTGATATAGCGGATGGCCCCCCGGGAAAGCGTATGCCGTTTCTTGCGATCGACCGCACTCAAGGGGCGGCCAAAGGCTTCGCTCGACCGTGTTTTCACTTCGACAAACACCAGTTGTTCACCATCGCGCATCACCAGATCAATTTCATCGCGGGTGCCAATGCGCACACGCTCCCCTAACCTCTTTAACCCTTTATGCTGTAGCATCTGCGCGGCGATGGCCTCGCCCCATTTCCCGGTTTCCAGATGCTCTGGTGGTGCGACAGCAGAGCGACGGCGGCCAAAGAAAATCATCGCGGCGCCTCCTGCACCGGAACGATTTCCAACTGGATCCCCTCGTCCGGACACTCGCCACGCAAACGCCGACGAATCCCCAAGGCATCGCGCACCGGCCTGAAGGTTTGGCGATGCGCATCCACCGGTCCGAACTCCAGCAACGCCTGGATATGCTGCGCCGTGCCATAGCCCTTGTGCTTCTCGAATCCGTACCGAGGATAGCGAACCGCCAACGCCCGCATCATGTGGTCGCGCGTGACCTTGGCGATCACACTGGCCGCCGCGATGGAGAAACTGAGCGAATCCCCCTTCACTATCGCGGTGGACATCACGGGCAACCCCAGCACCGGACGGCCATCCACCAAAATATGGTCCGGCGGGACAGGTAGCGCCTCGACCGCACGGCGCATGGCCAGATACGTTGCCTGCAGGATATTAAAGCGGTCGATCTCGGCCACCGTGCTGATGCCGACACCGAATTGAACGCCGTCGATACGGGTCAGGATGGAAAAGAAATGATCGCGGGAGGATTCTGTTAATTGCTTGGAATCGTTCAGGTTCGCCAAACATCCAGAGAAACCCGTTTCGGCAGCCTCCCTGGAAAAAACGAAGGCCGCAGCGACCACTGGACCTGCCAATGGACCACGGCCTGCCTCGTCTACGCCCGCGATTCGCGAGCGCCCACGCGCCCAGCACTCTTGCTCATAACGGAGCAAATCAGGCCTTTTTCGTCAAGATTTTCTCTTTCAGGCGGGCTTTCTTACCGGTCAGTTGCCGCTGATAATAGAGCTTGGCACGGCGGACAAATGCCGACCGAAGGACCACGATCTTGTCGATGTAGGGCGAGTGAACGGGAAATACCCTTTCCACCCCGACGCCATGCGAAACGCGACGCACAGTGAAGCTCTCGGTACCGCCACCGCCATCACGGGCAATCACAACCCCCGAATAAAGCTGGACGCGTTCCTTTTCGCCTTCACGAATCTTGACATGCACGTCCAACGTATCCCCGACAGCAAAGGCTGGGACATCCGACTTCATGCACTCGTTACCAATCTTCTGAACAATCTCTGATACCATGACGACCTCCGCCAACGCTTCAACGTCTAAAACCGTTTACCCATACTCACGCCATCACAAGAAAGGCAACCGCTTGCCTCTCGAACATTTCAACGACATCCTTGCAAATCTGGTCTCCGCTCGCGGGTCCGCTGACGTGACTGCTCAGCCCGCCAGCAAGCCACCGCCTTATGATGACCGGACAGCAGCACATCCGGCACCGCCATCTCGCGGAACACCGGTGGACGCGTGTACTGTGGATACTCCAGCAGACCATTGGCAAACGACTCGTCTTCCGTCGCTCCCTGCCCGCCAAGCACCCCTGGCAACAACCGCACCACGGCATCGGCAACCACCGCTGCCGGTAACACCCCGTTAGTCAGGATATAATCCCCAATCGAGATCTCATCGGTTGCCAAGCCCAGCCGAACACGCTCATCCACGCCTTCATAATGACCACACACAAAGATCAAATGCGCTTCCTGCGCCAAAGCCTGCGCCTCGGCTTGCCGAAAGACTTTCCCCTGCGGCGTCATCAGGATAACGCGCGCCCCCTCTGTCCGAACCGATTCCACAGCAGCAAATATCGGTTCCGGCTTCATCACCATCCCAGGACCACCCCCATACGGACGGTCATCCGTCGTATGGTGAACATCCGTAGTGAACGCCCGCAGATCGATGGTATTGAATTCCACAATACCCGCTGCCGCCGCCCGCTTCAGCATGCTTTCCTTGAAAAAGCCATCCAGCATGCCGGGGAATATCGTTATTACATCAATTCGCATCCGCCGTCGCCACAACGGGCACAGCGCTCGCCGCCGCGGCGGCCGCTTTGCGGGTCTTCCGCATCAGGCTGGCCACCGTATCGCTGACCTGCGCACCGACACTGACCCAGTACTCGATCCGCTCCATGTTAAGGTCAAACATCTTGTCCTTGCATGTGGGCTTGTACCACCCCAACGTTTCGAGATTCTTCCCGTCACGAGGGGAGCGCGCATCAGCGGCAACCACGCGGAACGAGGCGTCATTCTTTGCGCCGGTCCGTTTCATTCTAATCTTAACAGCCATATTTCCTCCAAACCAGATGGTGCACCCGAGAGGAGTCGAACCTCCACGCCCTTGCGGGCACAAGGACCTGAACCTTGCGTGTATGCCAATTTCACCACGGGTGCATACTCTATAACCTTCAGCAGGGAAAGGAATCTACCAGACTCGATGGGTAAAGGTCAATACCGAAATATGCAAAATTTTTAGTTTAGAATTTGGTCATTTAACCTGGAAAGCGATGGTCACGGTAGCGTGGCGGCGGATGAATTCGGCGGAGAGGCCGTGCAGGCGCTTGGCCTGCTGGCCGACAGCCTCCACGGAGGCATCGAGTTCGGGATTGCCGGAGCGGCGGGATAGCTCGGCTTTGCTGATGCGCCCATCGGGCTCGATCCAGATCTTCAGGAATGCTTCCGCATCGCCCGCCGAGGCCTTGGAGGGTTTTATCCATAGCGAATCGAGCGTTGTCTTGATCAAGGCCATCCCGCGCGAATCCTCATTCGCGGCGGATGTGTAGGTCCCGGCGGTGCGACCTTCATTCAGCATGTCGCGAATCTGCTTGGCGGTCAACGGGTTACTCTTCGGCGGCGACGGCTGATCGGTCTTGCGGATCACCCGCTCCTTGCTGACCTCGATCTTTGGCTTGGGCGGTTTGGGTGGATCCGGCTTGGGGGGCTCGGGTTTGGGCTCGGGCGGTTTCGGCGGATCCGGCTTGGGGGGATCGGGAACCAATTCCGGGATCGGGGTGGGTTCGGGTTCCGGTTCGGGCTCCGGCGGCTCCGGTTCGCTTTCAGGCATGGATTCGCCATCCGGCGAGGGCGGCGTCACATCCACCACGAACTCGACCGGAAAGGCCTCGATCGGCTTCGGCTGCATCCAGTTGGCGACACAGCCCCATGACATGAACAGGCACAGCACCACCAGATGCGTGATCGTCACCACCCTTAATATACGTTTATCCATGGGCTTGCCTTATTCGGTCATCAGATGGGCTCCATCGGACGGGATGATCGTATGCACGGTGCAGGCATGCCCGAACTGCTTGCGATAGGGGCCGGAGAGGGCGTGGGCAACGACCTCCACATCGCGCGGATGCACGAGCAGCACGGCGCTGCCGCCGAATCCGCCGCCGGAAAGGCGCGCCCCCAGGATGCCGGGGATGCGGCGGGCCTGATCGACGATAAAGTCGAGCTCGGGACAGGAGTTCTCGAAATTCACGATCGAACTGTGATGCGACTCGAACATCAGGAATCCGAAGTGACTGATATCGCCCTGTTGCAATGCCTCGGCCCCGGCCAGAACCCGCTCGTTCTCGCCGATCACATGCGCCGAGCGCTTGGCCTCCAGCGTCGGCATCCTGTCCTTGTGCTGCAGCCACTCATCCATACTCACATCGCGCAGGGCCTTGACCGGATGATCCAGCACCGCGGCAAAATAGGCGGCGGCACGCTCGCAGCTCTGGCGGCGTTCGTTATAGGCCCCATCCACCAACGCATGTTTGGCATTGGTGCCGACGACCAGGAAGCAGAAATCGCTGCCCATCGGGGAGGTGGAGACCGTCAAGGTGCGGAAGTCACTGCGCACCAGATGCCCCGCCTTGCCGAACAGGCTGGAGATCTGATCCATGACGCCGCACTTGGTTCCGACGTACTCATGCTCGGCGGCCTGCCCGATCAATGCCAATTCCATCGGCGGCCGCGTCATGCCGTACACACCGCAGATAGCCAGGGCAGCGCTGATTTCCAGGGCGGCCGAACTCGACAGTCCGGCACCCATCGGGATCGTGCTGAAAAAAAGCCCGTTCCACCCCTTGTCCGAGGCGATGTGGGGACGCAGCTTCGCGAATACGCCCTTGACGTAATTCCCCCACATCGTCTGCGGATCCCGCACCACGGCATCCATATCGAAGGATACCTCCTGCATCAGGTCGCCCGCCACCAGCCGGCAGGTGCGATCCGTCGAGGGGGCGATGAGGAAGCAGATCCCCATGTTGATGGCCGCCGAAAGCACATAGCCCTCGTTGTAGTCGGTGTGATTCCCCAGCACTTCGACACGCCCGGGGGCGTAGGCCGCGTGGGTATGCGCGGTTCCGAAAAAGGAATTGAACTTGTCGGTCGTGGTCTTGAGCAGTTCTGTCTTTGTCATGATCAACCTCTGATTTTAGCGAGTAATTCGTCGCGTTTGGTTTGCATTAAGTGTGCCGTCTTGGCCTCCACATTCAGTCGGACCAGCGGTTCGGTATTGGAGAGTCGTACATTGAACCACCAGTCCGGATATTCCACGCTGATACCGTCGAGATCGGTACGTCGGCCATCCCGGTAGTCGCCGTTGATGCGCGCCAGCACCGCCGCCGTATCGTGGACCTCGGAGTTGATCTCGCCGCTGGCGAAATAGCGCTTGATCGGCTTGATCAGTTCCGAGAGCGGGCAACCCGCCGCACTGACGATATTGGCCACGCGCAGCACGGCCAGCGCCGAGCTTTCCGTGTAGAAATTGTCGCGGAAATAGTAATGGCCGGAAAGTTCCCCGGCAAACAGCGCCTGAGTGTCGCGCATTTGTTGCTTGATAAAGGCATGGCCCACCCGGCTCATCATCGGCGTACCACCCTGTTCGGCAATCACCTCGCGCACGGCCCAACTGCTGCGCAGATCGTAGAAGATAACGCCCTTCTCCTGCGCCAGCACGTCGCGGGCAATCAGGGCGGTGATGATGTCCATGGAAATGATCTCCCCCTTCTCGTCGACAAACCCCGCCCGGTCGGCATCGCCGTCAAAGGCGACTCCGAAGTCGTACTGGCCAGCCTTCACATGGGCCCGCAGGCTGTCGTAGGTCTCCTCGACCAGCGGGTTGGCCTCGTGGTTTGGGAAGGTGCCATCAAGCGTGTCGAACAGCTTGTCCATGGTGAACAGGCCGTCCAGCGCCCGCGCTTCCACGATGCCCATGCCGTTGGCCATATCCATGGCGACCTTCAGGGGGCGGCGCAGATGCGCATAACGCCGGATAAACGCTGCATACCCCTCGGCGATGGGGTGGGCCAGGATTTTGCCAGGAACGGCGGCAGGAGCCGCGAAGTGCCCGGAGAGGACGAGTTTCTCGATCTCGGCAATACCGGTCGCCCCGCTGATCGGGACGGCATTGGCACGGCACGGTTTCATCCCATTGTACTGGCCCGGATTGTGGGATGCGGTGACCATGATGCCGGCATCCGTCTTGAGCGTGCCGATCCCGAAATAGGTCATCGGGGTCGAACATAGCCCCAGATCGATCACATTGGCCCCGTGTTCATTGAGTCCCTTGGCCAGCGCCTCGAACAGCGGCTGGGAATGCGGACGCATGTCGCGACCCACCGCGACCGAGGAAGGGGTGTACAACGTAGCGAACGCCCTGCCGATCCTGTAGGCGATGGCTTCGGTCAACTCGCTACCGTAAATACCACGGATATCGTATGCTTTGAAAATACCTGCCATGAATGCATCCTTTGATTTCACTCGTCATGTTGTAAATGAACTCGCTTTATATCAGATCACCCGTTAGAGTTCAAACGCTAAAGCGGGGTAAGATGCTATGGAAGCGATGAAGAATAAACGCGTGGTGGCGATTGTCGGGCGTCCGAATGTCGGCAAGTCAGCCTTGTTTAACCGTCTTGCGGGACGGCGGGTGGCCATTGTGCATGCCGAAAGCGGGGTGACGCGCGACCGGCTGATGCGCGAGGTCAGTTGGGGTGTACACCGTTTTGAGTTGATCGATACCGGCGGGGTCTGCACCCCGGATGGTCGGACGTCGCAGGATGTGATCGAGAACGGCATCCGCCGACAGGCGGAAGCTGCCTTGGAGGATGCGAGCGTCGTCCTGCTGGTAACCGATATCCAGGCCGGGGTCCATCCCATGGACGAGGAAGTCGCCAGCATGATCCGTCGCCGGGGCTGCCCCACGTTCCTTGTCGCCAACAAGGCCGACGGCGAACGCATGGACAACGAGGCCTCCGACTTTTCAGGACTTGGATTCCCGGTCTTTCCTGTATCCGCCCTACAGAACCGCGGCGTTGACGATCTGATGGAGAAGGTGGTCGCCGCCCTACCGGAGCAGGTGAATGAAACGATCAAGACCCCCCTGCGGGTGGCGATCGTCGGGCGCCCGAATGTCGGTAAGTCATCCTACGTCAACCGCTTGCTGCGGAGCAACCGGGTGATTGTCTCGGACATTCCCGGCACCACGCGCGACAGTATTGATGTCCCCTTCAGCGTCGGGAGCGGTCCCCAGGCGCGTCACTACGTCTTGGTTGATACGGCGGGCATCCGGCGCATGGGCAAAGTCGACTCGACCGTTGAGCGGTTCAGCCTGATCCGTTCGGAACGGAGCATCAAGGAGTCGAATGTCGTGGTCCTGATGCTCGACACGGTGCAGGGCCCCACGGCGCACGACAAGAAAATTGCCGCGCTGATCGCCAAATACAACCGTGGCTGCGTGGTGCTGGTCAACAAGTGGGATCTGGCGACCGATGATGTCACGCAGCGGCAGTATGTTCCGGCGTTGATCAAGACCATGCCATTCATGTCGCATTGTCCGATTGTATTTGCCTCCGCCAAGGATGGCTACAACGTCAAGCGGACCGTCGAGGCGATCGACCAGGTCGCGGCACAGGTCACCGTCACCCTGCCGACCGGGATGTTGAACCGTGCCTTGCAGGACGCTTGCGAGAAGGTGTCACCGCCGGCTATACAAGGGCGTCGCCTCAAGTTGTATTATGCCACGCAGATCGGCACGGATCCGATCCGCATACGGGTTTATGTCAATGTCGCCAACCTGGTGCAGCCCGCCTATGAAACCTACCTGATCAAGGCGCTGCGCGCCCGGTTCGGCCTGGACGGTGCCCCGGTGATCCTGCAGTTCCAGGCCCGCAGCTCGAAGTACAGCAAGGAGAACCAGAACGGAAACTGAGTTTTCAGGGTGCATGTCACTTCCGAGGGGCGCTCTACGACCAGTACATTGGCGCACATGAAGACAGCCGTTGATCAATCCGCCGATGCCGTCCCGCTGCCCGACGCAAGTCGCTTGCGTAGTCAGGCTGCCGCGGCTTGTCGCCATTTGCGCATTGCCCTGCGTCACCGCACCTGGACGGGATCCACCGGCCAGTGGGCAGGCAAGGGCAGCGGTGCCTCGATTGACTTCCAGGACCACCGCCCCTATCTGCCCGGCGACGATCCCCGCCACATCGACTGGGCTGCCTATGCCCGTAGCGGCAACTACATCATGAAGCTCTACCGCGAGGAAGTCAGCCCCCGGGTCGATCTGCTCATCGACACCTCCGCGTCCATGCACCTCGATCCCGCCAAGCGCGACCGCATGCTCGAACTGGTTTATTTCTGTGTCGAAAGCGCCCTGGCCATCAGCGCCGCCCTGCACGTTTATACCCTTGGCGGCGACGGGGCCCGCCGCATCGACCTCCCTCCCCTGCTCGGTACCGGCTGGACACCGCCTCTCGAGGCGGGCGATGGGGCTCCCGCCGCCGTCCTCGCCAGCCTGCCGCTGCGCAACCGTGCCATGCGCATTCTCATCTCGGACCTGCTCTTCGAGGGCGATCCGCAGGCACTCTTGACCCCCCTGTGCGCCCGCGACGGCAGTGCCGTCATCCTCGCCCCCTTTACGCCCGCCGAAACGGACCCCGCCTGGAACGGCAATGTCGAACTGATCGACTGCGAAAACGGACGATCCCGCCGCCAGCGGGTTACCCCAGCGCTCCTGGCGCGCTACCGCCAGGCCTACGCCAGCCACCTCGACGCCTGGCGCGCACAGGCCCGCCGCCTGCAGGCCCGTGTGGCCCGCATCCCTGCCACCGGAACCCTGGCCGAGGCTCTGCGTGCCGAAGCCCTGCCACAGGGGGTGATCGAAGCATGGACCTGATCTTCGCCACCCCGGCCGGTTTCTGGATGCTCCTCGGGCTGCCCGCTGTGCTGGCCATCCATTTCCTCCAGAACCGTTCGCCACGCATTCCGGTCAGCACCCTCTTCCTGCTCGACCGCCTCGCCGAGGAAGCGCACCGCGGCAGTGCCTTCGACCGTCTGCGCAATTCCGCCGCCCTCTGGCTGCAGCTTTTGGCGGTGCTGCTGCTGACCCTGCTGCTGGTACGCCCCATGCCGCTGCGCAGCGACTCTTCCCAGGCCGTGTCCATCGTTCTCGACAACAGCAACTCCATGCGCGCCTTTACTGCCGCCGTCCGCCGTGCCCTCGAGTCCGAAACCCGTCGCCTCGGGCAACTCGCCGCGACCACCGAATGGTTCCTGCAGACCACCGATCCTGCCCGTCCGGCGCTTTACACCGGCATCGACCGCGATGCCATGCTTGCCGCGCTCGACCGCTGGACGCCCGACAGCGCCGAGCACGAATACACCGCCGCCCTCCGGCGCGCAGCCGACATCGCCGGTCCCGGCGGCCTCGCCATCCTCGTCACCGACCACATCCCCGAGGCGATTCCTCCTGGCGTTGCCCTCCTGGCGATCGGCGAACCGCTCGAGAATGCGGGCTTCGGGAGCCTGGCCATCGAACCGAATCAAGACGGCACCCAACACTGGCGGGCTACCCTCATCAATCACAGCGACCGCCCTCAGCAACGCGAGCTGGCCCTCGAACGCGATGGCACCGCCGCCGCCCCCGAAGTGCTTCAACTCGATCCCGGCCAGGTGCGCATACTGCGCGGCGAGATTCCCCCCGGCACCGGCCGCATGACCCTCACGCTTGCCCTGCTCGATGCCTTCCCGCTCGACGATACCCTCCACATCCTGCCGCCCCGTCGCCGCGTGCTTCCTGCGCAAATCGCGCTTGCCGACGACGCCCTCCGTGACTGGGCCTCCCGCGTCATGAAGGCCGCTCCGGACATTCTTCCCGAGGCGGCCTCCGCCAGCGCCCGCCTCCAGTGGATACAAGCCAGCGACCTTGCCAGCGCCGACACATCCGGCCCCGCCGCGCCCCACCGCATCATCCTCGGCGCAGGCCCCGCCGCCGCTGCGCCCGTCACCAGCGAGATCATCGCCGAGAACAACCCGCTCAACCGCGATCTTGCCTGGAATGGGTTACTCTGTAGCGTCCAGCCGGGCGAGCCTCCCGCGCCGGGCGATCAGCCCTTGCTCTGGATGGCCGGGCACCCCCTCGTCCTGCTTCGCCACCGAGCCGGGGGCGCCACCGACCTGCACCTGCGCTTCGACATCGCCACCTCCAATGCCGAGCGCCACCCCGCGATCATCCTGCTCCTGCATCGCTTCATTGAACGTGTCCGTCGCACCCTGCCGGGCGAGGAGGCTGGCATTGTTGAACTCAACCAGCGCCTTGACTTGCCGCCCATGCCCGGGCCTGGCCCTTGCGAACTGCGACGCGGCATTCCGGGCGACCCTACCACCAGCACCGTCACCATTGCTCCCGGCGCTCCCGTGCATGCCCCCGCCGATCCCGGGTTCTTCCAGATCCAACGAGCGGGCCAGCCCGTCTTCAGCGGTGCCGCCGTCTTCACCGAAACCCGCGAGGCCGACTTCCGTCACGCCGCCTCGCGAAATGACCTCGAAAACCATGCCCCCGAACGCATCCGCGTCCACCGCCGTGACGACGCCCTCGCCCCGCTCTGGCTCGCCCTACTCGGCCTTACGCTCCTTGCAAGCTGGGTTGCCACGCAAATCAGGAAAGCGGGGGGGGCATGATTCAAATTGTCCATCCCGAAGCGTTGATTCTTGTCCCGCTCTGGCTGCTGGTGGCCTGGTGGCGTCCCTCGCTAGGATTGCTCAGGCCCCTGCGGGCACTGATGGGGATGCTGCTGCTGCTGCTCTGGCTCGATCCTCGCATTCCCCGGCAGGGGAGGGGAACCGACCTCTGGCTGCTGCTCGATCAATCCGCTTCTGCCGAAGCGCTGATGGCCGGGCGCGAGCAGGAAATCCTGCGTCTGCTCGAGGAGGGGCGCGGCCGGCACGACCGCCTCCTGTTGCTGGACTATGCCGAGGATATCTCTGTGCGCGAGAACCAGCAGATGCTCCTGCGCGAAAACCGGCGCGAGGCCACCCGCACCGCCAGTGCCATCCATTACGCGCTCTCGCAGGCTGAACCCGACCGGGCCACTCGCCTTCTGGTGGTCTCTGATGGGTACAGCACCGAGCCGCTTGAGGGACTCGACCGCCGCCTGAGCGAACAGGGCATCCCTCTCGATCTGCGCCTGCTCGGCGCGGGAGTGACCGGCGACACCCGCCTTGATCGCCTCCAAGCCCCTGTGAACGTGCAGCCCGCCGAGCCTTTCCTTATCGAAGCGCACATCGCCGGTGCGCCCGACGCCGAGATTCCCTATACCCTGTGGCGTGACGATACCGTGATCTCCCGTGGCAACGCTACCCTAGACCAGGGACGCGCCGTCATCCGCGTTACCGACGCGCTCACCCGTCCCGGTGCCACCCGCTACCGCCTGCGTATCGAACCGGTCGGCGACCTGCACCCTGGCAACAACATGCAGAGTGTCTGGGTCGAGATGCTCGGCGGTCCGCGCATCCTGCTTGTGAGTGCCTATCCCGATGATCCGCTGGCCACGCTCCTGCGCCGCCAAGGCTTTGAGGTCGAACTTGCAGCCGACCCATCCAGCCTGCATCCCGGCAGGCTAGCTGGTGCCAAGGCGGTCATTCTCAACAACATCCCTGCCTATGCCCTGCCGCCCGCCTTCCTTGCAGCCATACCCTTCCACATCCGCGAGCAGGGCGCGGGACTGCTCATCGGCGGTGGACGCCACAGCTTCGCCGCGGGCGGCTACTTCGACTCGCCCGTCGACGCGCTCCTGCCCGTCTCCATGGAACTTAAACAGGATCACCGCCGCCTGACCACCGCCATGGCCATTGTCCTCGACCGATCCGGCAGCATGATGGCGGGGGTACCGGGCAGTAGCGGCACCACGAAGATGGATCTTGCCAACCAGGGGGCCGCCCAGGCCGTCGAGCTGCTCGGCGACCGCGACGCCATCTGCGTCTTCGCCGTGGACACCCAGCCGCACAGCATCGTGCCGCTCAGTATGCTGGGCGGCAGTCGCACGGCGATCAGCGACACCATCCGGAGCATACGCAGCGCGGGCGGGGGCATCTTCGTCTACACCGGTCTCAAGCGTGGCTGGGAGGAACTGCAGGGAGCATCGCAGGGGCAGCGGCATATCATCCTCTTTGCCGATGCCTGCGATGCCGAGGAACCCGGCAACTACCAGACACTGCTCAAGGAGATCACCGACGCGGGGGCCAGTGTCAGCGTCATTGGCATGGGTACCGACAGCGACGTTGACGCGGCGTTCCTCATTGATGTCGCCCGCCTCGGTAATGGCCGCATGCTTTTCAACGACGACGCGACCACCCTGCCGTCGCTCTTCGCCCAGGAAACCGTAGCCCTCAGCCGGTCCGCTTTCATCGACGAGCCCACGGCCCCCGCTGCGCGTCCCGGCTGGATGGAGATCGCGGCCCGTCCGCTGACGTGGCCTGCCGCTGTCGATGGCTACAACCTCAACTACCTGCGCGAGGGGGCGAGCGTCTCGCTCGCCAGCACCGATGAATACGACGCACCGCTCATCGCGCACTGGAACCGGGGCGCGGGGCGTGTCGCCGCCGTCGCCTTTCCACTGGCTGGCGCGCATGCTGCGCTCGTACAGGCCTGGCCCGACTATGCCGACCTGGTGCAGACGCTCGCCCGCTGGCTCATGGGCGCGGAACGTCCGCCCGGACTCGGACTGCGCACCCGCCACCTCGCCGCCGGCATCGAGATCGACCTGCTGTACGACGACACTTGGATCGACCGCCTTGCCGCCCGAGCCCCCGATCTTGTCACCGCCATCGACAACGCCGCCACCCCGGTGCGTCACGCCTGGCGACGCATCGAGCCGGGCCGCTACACGGCCTGGATCCCGTTGCCTCCGGGCGGCACCCTGCGCGGGGCGGTGCAGCTCGACGGTGCCACACTGCCCTTCGGTCCCATCGCTGCCGACAGCGGACCCGAATGGCAGTTCGACCACGAACGCCTCGACGAACTGCGCCTGCTTGAAAAAGCCAGCGGCGGCGAAGAGCGCCTTGATCTGGATGCCGTCTGGCAGGCCCCTGTCCGCCGAACCTTTCGCGACCTGCGTGCCCCCCTGTGCATCCTCCTGGCCATCCTCTTCCTCGCCGACGCGCTCCTCGACCGCCTCGGCGGCCGGCGCCCCGCCTTCGCCCGCCCGCGAAACCCCCACCTGTCACGCCCCCAAAAGAAACCATTGCAACGCCCCGTCCTCACCGCGGCCAGCCACACACACACACCTAAACCACCGGAAACCACCCCCAAGCCACCTACCCCCGACCCACGCCGAACCCTCTTTGATCAAGCCAAAAAGATCCGCCCACGCTAAACCAAGCGGGGGCATCGTGGCCGGGGCATCCTGCCCCGGTGGAAGCAAAAGCCGCGACGCATGAAAAGATGCGGGGGCGGTGTTGGAGCTTTCCCCAGGGCCGCTACAGAGGGAGGCTGGTTGAATCAACGGCATACCTAAAAACCAACAATCGCCCCCTTTCGTCCTTTCCGTCCCTTTCTTCCGAGCCATACCTGTGCATTCCGCACCCGATACTCTAGCTTTTCTGTTGACGGGTTCCGCCTGACGCATTAGATTGCAGCACAACATTATTGGCGGTTACCAAAGGCCCGCAAGATACGCGGCCCCCTCGCAAAAGGCAATATTCCTCCAGAGGACAGGAATAGCATCCCATACGCCGTATATTTTCCGAATATGCAATCGTTATTTTGTTGAATTCCTTCTTTATTCAGCCTAGTTTCGCATTACGTCACGGCAGGGTGGCATGCGATTCCCGATACCCCGTATCTTTTTGACATGGGGGTTGCTTTTGTGAGGATGCCACTTAGGGTCAAACGTTAAGAGAGAAGGTGCCCCATGACGAGGAGCAAACCATCCGAGGCCAAGTCGAAGACGCCGATAACGACCGCTAGTGTCGAATGGCACTTAGATAAGCC
>DIZZ01000097.1 GCA_002428045.1 Verrucomicrobia bacterium UBA6015 | reverse complement strand
TGGAGTCCGTTGGACGAATTGATGTAGATCGGAATTATCGACTCAATGTAGAGTCATATATTCATGAACAGGCGGAACGGGATGCTGAAATCGTTGTGAAGAAATGGGTGCAACAACAGTAGGAGGGCCGGTGCCGTGGGGAAGACATATACACATATCGAAGCTGATATTCTGGCGCACTACCAGGCCCTAGGCATGACGGTTGCCGTCGAGCCTTCTGGTCGGGGCGCGCCTGACATGCTGGGTCGCAAAGCCGACGGGGTGATATTTGTCGGGGAGATCAAGAGCGCGGCTGAGGCGGATAGTTCGGCGAGCAGTTGGTGGAGTTACTGGACCAAAGGGGGCCGGGATCTGCGCAAGTACTACGGTACCCCGCCGCCGGATCAACCCGGGGCCTTGCGGGGATGGTGCGCAGTTATTGACGGTCAGCTGCGGGAGTACTGTAGCAGGCACTCGGTCAGAATGGGTGATCTTGTTGTAGAAGACGGGACCCGATATCGAGGCGACATTGAGGCGGCGCTGGTATTTCTGAAATCAGAAACACGTGTCTTGTCGTGGCAACACAGCGCGGACGGCCAGATCGACTACTGGATTATTCAGTACGCCGCGTGGGTATAGGCTCAGTATCTGCGCGGATCACGCCGCCGCAGGATTCGCATGATCAGGCGAATTAACCACGGCTTTCCCATATCGGGATCAACCAGACCCTTTGTCTTTGCCTTAGCCATCAGTCCCTCCTTTCTCACCCCCGTCTCCCGACCGCATCAGACGAAGACCTTGATTCTCTCGCCCGTTGCCGGGTTGCGGCCCCAGCGGTATTTCTTCCCCGTCAGGGTTTTGTGAACCACGCCATACTCATCATCACCAGAGTCCAGGTCTGTCTCGTCTGTCAGGATAATGTTCGCCATTTTCATCCATTCCGTCCCGATAGCGCCGTACCGCTTCACCGGTTGCAGGATTGCGGGCCATCACGTATTCCCGTCCATCCTCGTCCATTTCGACATTCTCGTCAGACGCCGTGATGCCATCGTCGATATCCTTGTCTCCATCCGGCTGGTCTTCGCCCTTGGCAGATCCCTGAAGATCTCGCCACTCCTTGTACTTGTCCAGGTCTGCGTAGACCTGGGCAAAGACCAGTCCGATGACGAACACGTCATCCAGATACCCAAGCACTGGAATGAAGTCTGGAATTACATCCAGCGGCAGCAGAAAATACAGGAGTGCTGCGACTATCGCAATGATGGATCCGACAGGGACCTCGGTGTACTCGCCCGAGATCCAGGCTCTGACAATGCCAAACATCAGGGTCAGCTTCTCCCACACTGTCCCCAGCGGACCCTGAAGCACCTCAGCTTTCTTCATGGCATCCCTGAGAACCTTCTCTGTTTTGCTCTTGTCTTTGACGGTCTCTTCTGCCTGGGATGTAGTCGCGGCAAATGCAGCTGCAACCTTCTCCGCATCAAGTTGTGACTTTGTCTTATTGCTCATTGTTGAACTCTTCTTTCGTTTTAGACCAGAAACCAGCTCTTCTCGATTGCCGTTGCCTGCACTTTATGAACGCGTTGATATTTCCGAACATATGGCTACCCTCATGTCAGAGCAAGTGATTTGATTCGATGTTGGATTTCCGGATGGATGTGGAACAGCGCATCCATTTTTTCCAATGCAAGTGCAGGCATATTCAAAAGTGTGCGCGGAAATGGATCCGTACCCTTGTATAGCTTGTCCAGTGCAGACGAAAGGGCCGGGCCATATCCCTGGCGAACCGCGAAGGAATCGGGCAGCCGTTCATGCCATGCCGTGATGGTCATGCCGCTTAGGAACGATGCAGCCATGCTGACGACCGGCGAGGCACCGTTTCCGATGAGTGTCAGCAGGACGCCGTTCCGTCCAATGTTGCTGAGCGTCTGGCTTTGGTATACGACATGTCCGGCTTCGTGAATGGCAACGGCCAACGCTTCCTTATAGTCCAACAGCTCGTTGAGATCCTTTGTGATGAAGATCTCGCCGGTAGGATAGGCGAACGCTTCCAGTATGCCGCCCCGGTCAAGGATGAAGACCTTGATGCGCCGGCTATTAGATATTCGCCTCACATCGCCAGTTAGCCGATCATTCTCGATGGCCCTGCGTTTGAGCCATGAGGCCCTGCCTTTCGAGAAGGCGTACTGTAGTGCTGTTGCCAAAGTGATCGAATAGATTGCCGCAGCCAACTGACCTGTCGAGTCGCTCTTCATTCTGCTCATACCCGTCTCCTTTCTCAATCTTTTGCAGGAAGCATATCAAGACCATGCGGTCATAGCGTGGCCGTATGAAATTATTGTGATGAAATATTCCATACGGACTCTCTATGTCCTTGTTGATGTTGTATCTTCCCGTCAGACACTTGATGGAGGACGACTGGACATGCTGAGCAAAAGGGTGTGAAAAATGAGATATACGCGGGGTTGGATGGTGTTCCATATCGAGACCAATACGGTAGTCATGGGGTTGTTGCGGGCTTACACGCGGGTGTGGGCCTACTGCTGGGTTCTGGCCGGTGTGCTCAAGTACCGGAAATGCTGAGGGAATGAAGCAAAGTGGAACAGAGCCAAGCACATAATTGATCGGGCAATCCAGATGCGGGTTTGCCGGGGAAGGCGGCTAGATAGTAACAAGGAACGGCGCATCTTGCTGAAAGTTGTCGAGATGGCAGAACGGAGCGGCAAACCGCAGAGGGAGGTCGGGGACATTCTGGAGGAATCGCCATGGCTGATGGACATGCCGCTCCAGGCAACCAGGAGACTACAGTGGAGATACGCATGAACGGGATAGAACAGAGGGTATTATTGCTTGTCTTCACGAGATATACCGCGACGAGCCTGGCCAATGAGAGGGCGGTGGAGACTCTGGAGGCAAGCGACGGACAGGTGTCAGAATTTCACGGTCCATCAGAAGAAGATGTGTTCCCGGCGTGGGCTGATGCATTCCATACGGTTGATTGCGGTTCGGGGCGGCGCACTCGGACCAACAACCTGAAAGAATTGAACGAGTTGCTGCAGCAGGGCTGGGCCATTCGCAGAATGGTGCCAATGCACGAGGGATGTGCGTGTCTGACGGTATTAAGCCGCAGACGGGATGACGAACAACATGAGCAGGAGGCAAAATCATGAGCAAAGTCAATGGTGTCAATGGTTGTCAGCAGTTTGATAGTCGTCTACGATCACGAGGGCCACGGCCCGGACCTGGATTCGGAGGAGTGGCAGCGGTGTGTACATGGCGGGCTATTCGGTAAGCTGACGATATCGGATTCTTACGAGTAAACAAACGGAGGTGTGAAATGAACGGAGTGATGCCTGGTCCCGATGAATTCAAGAAGCTCGCCAAACTGGCAAAGAAGAACGCGAAGCGTGAGCAGCAAGGCAAACCGCCAATTGTGCCAAAACCCGAGGGCATGAGCCGAAAGGCATGGAAGGACATGACGAAGGGCAAACCTCCGATAGTCCATTAACCGTCCATCACGCCGCCCGCAGGTTCCGTTCGAACACATGCACCCTCTTCAGCCACACCAGCAAGGTGTTCGAGCCGTGAACTGTTTGGGTGCCAAAGGCCTTATGGGGTCGAGGCCTTATGGGGTCGTATCTCGCCGGCGTGTTGCCCGAACACGTCTGAACTGATCTTTTAACATAAGATGGGGTTGTGGTACATGCTTTTCAAGTATGTTGCCGCATAGAATCAGAGTTGCCACACAAGCAGCCCTGGAGCTTCAGGAGGGCCTTTACATGGCTCAACAGGGTCTGCAGGCGCGCGTCCAGGGCTGTTGCCGCCGCGGCGGGCTTGTTTGCGGCATGCCGCAGCAGGATTCGGACGTTCTGCACCGTCGCGATCATGTAGTCCTGGATTCTCTGCCGCCACAGTCTTCGCCATCGGGCGCGCTTGAAGCCATGATTGTTGGCTGCATCTGCAAAGCTCCCCTCCATGCGCCACTTTCTGCGCACCCGGTCACGCCTGGCCGCAACGGATTGCGATTGTGCCCGTCCCGCATCAATCGCCTCTTGTTGATAATGGCGTTTTATGCTCCGGGCCATTCCCCCGGCGGCTCTGGTACATTGTGCTCGCAGAGGGCAGGCTGAACAGGTCGAGCGTTGGCAGGCATATTCATAGGCCATCCGCGTCTTCTTGTGCTTGCGGCGCGTGAGCACCTGGCCAGCCGGGCAGGTAAAGCTATCGCTGTCTGCATTGTACTCGAAGTCCTCATAACTGAAGATCCCTTCACGTCGTCCCGAGTGCGCCTGGGGCGCGAGCATATCACCGATATGGCTGCGTATCCCGCGCTGCTGGCAGGCCCGGAAGTTATCTGCCGTGCCATACTGGTTGTCGGCCACGGCCGTTTCAACTTGCTTGCCGGTATTGCGTTCATGCTGCTCGACAAGATCCATCAGCTTGGCGTTCTCCTCCACGTCCCCCGGTGTCGTCTCGGTCGCCGTGATCACGCCATGGGCATCATCGACGGCCCGGTGGGTCTTGTATCGCGCCCGGCTATCAAGAGCACCCTTGCGAACCATGGCAGCATCCGGATCCGTCTTGTTCAAAAGCCCCTTGTTCTTGCGCTCGTAATACTTGCGTGGACGATCGTCCGCCGGTTCATCAAACTTGGTCATCTCGCCCTGCAACTGCTCCCGGAGTTGCGCAATCAGTTCCGGGCACCCCTTGATGACCGCGTTCTTGGAAGCATTCGCGTCCACCAGGCTGCCATCGACATGCAGCTTGCGCCCATCAATCAGCCCGGCCATGCTGCACTGTGCGACGATCCGCGCAAAAAGCGTCTCGAACACCTCCACGCCCCAACGCGAACGCGCCTTGGATAGAACGCTGTGACTGGGAATCTCGTCGCCAAGCCCGTAGCCAAGGAACCACATGTAGTCGAGGCGCTCGGCGATTATGCGCATCAGCTCCCGCTCGCTCGCCACATCATCGAAAAACAAAAGGAACATCATCTTCATGATCACGGCGGGATCCACCGACTCGTTGCCGTTGTGACCGTAGAACGCCTTGACCTCCCGGCGCACGAACGTGAAGTCGATCGCCTCGCGGATGCGGCGCAACGGGTTGTCCGGACGAACCCGCTTATCCAGATTTACCGCGTAGTTGAACATCTCCTGCTGGCTCTCTTGCAATCCCATCATGGTGCACCCCCTGAGTATGGGATGCACTATATTACACATTATGTGTATATTCAAGCAGAATCATCGTCTATGGGATGAATTCTGATTTGGGCAACACGCCGTCGCCATTCTTCATTTAGCACTCACTGCCCGTCGACCATCAGCCCGCCGCCACGATATTGCCTTTTGGGATGAAATCTCGTATCACTAATCAAATGAAAAAGCAGCAATGGATGGATGAATCCAAAGAGCCGGCTCACCTCTCTATCGTCAAGCTGGACAAGATCAAAGGTTACAACCAGGTGAACCTGCTCAACGGCTACGGCGTTCTTACGATCATCAGCCCGAAGGAGGTGAGTTTCGATGAATGAAGCATTCTGGGAGAAGTATCCGAAAGCGGCAAAAATCCGATGCATCGAGATGAAGGCCCGGGCGCAGGAGCGTATCGCACGAGAGACGCGGGGGCTGGACTACGACCAATTGTTTGCGTACTTCCGTGAGGCATCCAATCAGTTCTGGCGCGACCTCGGTCATGTCTATCCTGAAGCGTCGCCAACGCCAATGGCGGTCAAGGAGCCTACCCCGCCAAACAAACCCGCCAAACTTCCTTATTTCTCCTGACCAGGCTTCAAGTTAAATACAATCGGGCTGTCGGGCTGGATTCGCTTACCCGTGTCAATATCCTCATCCAGCATCCGGACACGCCAGAATAGCGAGCGCGTTCCATCCTGGTGCTCATCCACCCAAACCTTCCCATTCCATGCCAGCGGATCCGGCAGATGACTGGCCAGTTGAATATCCATAGGCGGCCCATCGGCACGGAGCTCCACGGTGTAGTAATAGGTCGGCATGTCGCACCTGTTTTTGTGGGACCAGCACATCTCGATTCCGATATTGGCAGCAACAGAATAGTGCAGGTATTCAAACACTGAGTTCCACTCCTTGCTTGGCGGAACCTTGGAGTGCATCCACTCTTGCGGTTCATACACCTTCACGGTGGCTCCATCCTGTTCTGCACGGGCCGGTCGTGTCCGCGGTGTTCCGGGAATACGGATACGGACGGCCGGATCACCAAACAGGGCACGGTTGTAGAACTGATAACGATCCCCGCCTGCATCAATCTGTCCTTTATCCAGCATTCCGAGCAAGGCACGGTTCAGCGCGTAGCGATGCGCCTGCCCCACGTTTTTCCCCTGCAGGACCGCATTCCAGAATTCCGAACGATACAGGCTCTGCTGGGCGATACCGTTATGAAGGTTTCCGGTTACATTCAGCGCGCCATTCCGCAATAGACGTTCCGGGACGGAGCGGCCCAATTCGTCGCGATCCAGCCGCATCGTGGAACAGCCACTCGATTCGAGGATCGCAGGGGCGATCAGCACATCGGAGTACCATTCAACCAATCCGCCGAACTCGAGCCACCACGAATGGGCACCGTGCACAATCATCGCCACCTCGCGCAATGGCGAGAGATCCGTGATCTTGCCCTCCTCGCCGGAATGGTGGGCCACGGGCTTAAACCCATACTGCTCCGCTATGGATTCCACTCTCGACTTCCAACCGGCAGACCCGATGCGTCCGGACCAGGAGGCGTCGCTGCCGTTGAGCAGCAATTCATATGACAAAGCCCGCACCGCTGCCAGCGAAGCGCTGTAGAGATCCTCGCCAACCATGCGGCCAATGGCCAACTCCAGGAACGGATCGTCATCGGCGTTGGCCAGAGGCTGATCGCTGGGAATGTCCTCGCAATCATCGGGAGCCTTGGCCAGAAGGCCTGTCGGAATCACATCCGGCTCCCCGAGAAGACAGAGGTATTCGGGATGCCCCCCAAGGGCCTGGTAATGGGCCCGTAGTCGCCCACTGATGTCCGGCGCTCCCGGCCAGGTCAACCACACATCCGCATGTCCCTGCGCCGACTCCGGATGGAGGGCAAGGGTGTAGGGTCGACCGCAAAGTTCCACGCGGTCCCCGGTGCGATACGCCGTTGTGAGTTCCCCGTCAGGTCTTTTAAACTTAATCCACCGGTTTTGATTATTCCTGTCGGCGTACACGAGAAAAGTCTCTGCTTTCCCATTCACTTCAATCCGCCCTTGGAGCTGACCATCCTCCGGCGTTCCGTTGTCCTTCCCTGCGTTTTGTGCGGATGCGCTGAACGGCAACTTCCACTGGGTTTTGAAATCGAGTACCGCGACAGCGCCTTCGCGGCCCGCGGCCAGCAGCGGACCTGACAGTGAGACCTTGTGCACACGTCCCAGCTCCCTGTCCTGCGGATTGACAGCCGCAAGATAGTTCACCGGTAGCTTCTGCTGGCGCATCCAGTCCAGTGCCGCCACGCTGTCAGCCAGTAGAATCCGTTCCACCCCCACGGGAACGGGAGCTGCCGACGATCCTACAGCGATGATCCGGCGGACGCCGAGGGTCTTGATAAGCGCCTGCGCTTCCACGGAGAATGCGTTTCCACTCCAGTAAACGAGCGGGACCTTCAGACGGGCAGCCAGAGCCGAGGCGACCAGCGCGCTCGCATAATCATCATCCGGTGAACACACCAGGGTATCCGTTTTGGACCAGAACATCCCGGCCAGCGTGCGGGCGGCTTGCTCCGGCGAAGCGACCGGAATCCGTTTGCAGGCGGAAAACTCCGGTTTCGTGGCGAAGAGCCCGAGAACCTCGTCAGGGGTCAACGTTCGATCATAAAACCTCACCTCATCAAGTACACCGCGCAACGGGTTTATCCCGGAATTCATGGTACCCAGCCGTAACGGGACCTGGCCACCATACAGAAGCCCTTTCGGCTTCCATTCCAGCGTGCGACGGCCGTCCAGGTACAACGTCACTTTGGCTTCAGAAAAAGCGATGGCAAGATGCACCCATTCACCCATGCGGAATGCTTCCGGTTGCCGCCCGACTTCGACCGTTGTCACATCCTTTTCGTGCCCCGCGAGCAACACGAGGGTCCGCTCCTTCTCCAGGAGCGTCAGCGCCCACCCAGGACCTGCCGTTTCATACGGCAAGGCACTGATCAGACAGCCGTCGGTTTCAGGCTTGAGCCAGCAGGCAAAGGTCATGTCAGCTTTCAATGGCTTCATGGTTTCGCAAACCATGGACTCGCTGACCCCATCAAGCTGCAGGGCATTGCCACACTTTCCGGTCACCCTTTGCGCCTTTCTTTCACCTGCCTCCCGCATCGTTCCACCCGCAGGCTTCCAGGATGCGATCAGGCTGTCCTTCATACCGGAATCGTCCACCGTCCTTGAGCCGTCATCGCCGATGCCGCGCCCATAGAGGGTCACCTCCTTCACACTCCCCTCAAATGGATTACCGGCTGGCACGCCTTCACTGTGGTCCCACTCGAGGACTCCGCTACCGGCCAACTTGCCATTAAGATAAATGCGGGTGGCTTTCGCTTCGCAGGATACCATGACCCGCGCATCGCTTCCGGACGGCAGGGCATTGGTAAGCGTCAGCCGATGTTTCCCGCTGCTGCCGATCTGAAAAGCCAGATCCGTCCCGTCCAC
>DIZZ01000136.1:2242-6414 GCA_002428045.1 Verrucomicrobia bacterium UBA6015 | reverse complement strand
CTGCTGGCGGGCGTTGCCCTTGAATCCCTGGCCGAAGGCCGGTTGAGCGTCCCGATGAACCTGGTGAATGAAACCGGGACAGGCGCGAGTGTCGGGCAGATGGTCGTGACCGAAACGAAATACGGTCTAGTGTTCACGCCGGCACTGGCCGGCCTGTCGGCGGGTCTGCACGGTTTCCATGTGCATGAGAACCCGAGTTGCCTGCCCGCAGAAAAGGATGGAAAAAAGGTTCCCGGCCTCGCGGCCGGTGGACACTACGACCCCCAGAAAACCGGTCAACACGGATTCCCCTGGGGCGATGGCCACTTGGGTGATCTGCCCGCGCTCTATGTGGATGCCGAAGGCAACGCGGTTCAGCCGGTGCTGGCGCCACGACTCAAGCTCACCGATTTAGCGGGCCGTTCCCTGATGATTCACATCGGCGGCGATAATCATGCGGATCATCCGGCGGCGCTGGGCGGCGGTGGCGATCGCATCGTCTGCGGCGTCATCCCCTGATCCCTGGATTCAAGTTCATGAGCCGCGTCACCTATCAAACCCTCGCTAACCATCTGGAAACGGTCATGGTCGGCCAGCGGCAAACCATCCGCTGGCTGCTGGCCGCCTTCGTCGCCGGTGGTCACGTCCTGCTGGAAGACCTGCCGGGGACGGGCAAGACCACCCTGGCCAAAGCGTTCGCCCAATCGCTGACCCTGCAATTCCAGCGCATTCAATTCACCCCGGATCTGCTGCCTTCCGACCTGCTCGGCGTGTCCATCTTCGATCCGCAGCGGCAGGAATTCCGCCTGCATCGCGGCCCAGCGTTTACCGAAGTGCTGCTGGCCGATGAAATCAACCGCGCCTCGCCGCGCACCCAGGCGGCATTGCTGGAAGCGATGGGCGAGCGGCAGATCAGTCTGGACGGTCAACGGCACGAACTGGGCGAATGGTTCTTCGTCATCGCCACCCAGAATCCGATTGAATTCCACGGCACCTACCCGTTGCCGGAAGCGCAGATGGATCGGTTCGCCCTGCGGTTCGCGCTGGGTTATCCCGACCTTGAGGGGGAACTGGCGGTGCTGACCGCTCAGCGGGAGGGGCATCCGCTGGATACTCTGCAACCCTGCGCGGATCATGCCGCGCTGAATTACCTGCGGCAGGCCGCTACCGCGATTCGGGTGAGCGATGAAGTCAGCCGTTATCTGGTGGAGTTGGTGGCCGCGACCCGGAAAGCGCCGGGCATTGCGATGGGTGCCAGTCCCCGCGCCTCGCTGGCACTGATCAAAATTGCCCGGGCGTTAGCGCTGTTTGATGGCCTGGAGTTTGTCACTCCGGATCTGGTGCGGGAACTAGCGGTTCCGGTGCTGGCGCATCGCCTGAAACTCGATCCGCAAGCCCGGTTTAGCGGCCTGACGGCTGAAGCGGCGGTCGGGGAGATCATGCGGCAGGTTGCTGCACCGGTTTAATGGGTAAAATCGCCTCCTGCGAACTGTGGCTTTAACACCTCATGAGTTTCAAGTTAGACCATAAGAAGCCGTCTAAAAAACAAGTCTTTGATCTGTATAACTGTGGACTCAGCTTCCAGTCGGCTCTATCGGCCAAAAGCCGGCTGGAAGCCAGCTCCACAGAAAATTTTTCTTAATAATCAATGATAAGTTTTTCGACAGCCTCGGATTCCCCGCCCGGTTCCAGGCGACCGAGAACCCGCACCTGTCCCCCCGTCAGCGGTTGCACAATGATCAACTCCCCGGATTGCGGCATAACGTTGGTGAGCGCAGTAATGTTCACCTGATGCGTGACCAGCACTCGCGGCGAGCCGGCGTAAGGGCGGCTGAGAAATTCCCGGAGTGCCGCCATTTGGGAATCAGCACGCTCCGGGTAAGCGAAGAAGGAATCCAGGGGAGGAAAGGGTTCGACAGGTCCCAGATCCAACAGGCGAGCCGTATCCAGGCACCGACACCAGCGACTGGACAGCACACGGGCGGTGGCGATGCCGTTGCGTCGGAATGCAGCTCCAATAGCGCGAGCCTGCTGACGCCCCGCTGCCGACAGATTGCGTTGCGTCGCGCAATCCTCCAACTGGAAATGCGCCGGGTCGCCGCCGCCTGGTGCCAGCGTATGACGGATCAGGCCGACCGCCGTCCCGGAACGCAGCACCTCCCACAAGTTCTCGTCCGCCCATGCCCGCGAACCGAACCCCAGATAAAGCATCATAGCGAACACCGGTGGCCAGTAGCCCCAGCGGCGCGCAACGCGACTCACCCTCTGCCTAATCATTCGATTTCCCCTTTTCCGTTGGTACAATGCGCAACAGCGCCCCATGATCCTCATCGGTCAGTACGTACAGATACCCGTCTGGTCCCTGACGCACATCCCGCACCCGTTTGCCAAAGGTCAGCTTCTCCTCGCCGATAATTCGGTCGCCGTCCAGGTCAATGCGGCGAATTTGACCAAACTTGAGCGCGCCGCTGAAAAGATCGCCTTTCCATTGTGGATAGACGTCGCCGGTGTAGAACGTCAAACCACTGGGAGCCTTCGACGGCGTCCAGATCAACTGGGGATCAGTAATGCCCGGACGGTGGGTTTCCTCAGAGATTTTCGGTCCCCAGTATTCCAGGCTATAGGTGACTTCCGGCCAGCCATAGTTACCGCCGCCCTGGAGGATATTGAGTTCATCCCCGCCCCGCGAGCCGTGTTCATTCGCCCAGATGCGTCCATTCAGCGGATGACGGGTCAGACCCTGGATATTGCGATGACCGAGCGTCCAAATTTCGGGTTTCGCGCCCCGTCGGTTAACGAACGGATTATCAGCAGGCGGGGTACCGTCCTCCTTTAATCGCAGCACCTTGCCAAAATGCGTCCCCGGATTTTGCGCCTGATCGCGAATATTCCCATCGCCAAAGCGGGTCGGTGGATTGCCGCCATCACCGATGCTCATGAGCACCGTCTGATCCGGCAACCAGACCAGGCGGGAACCAAAATGCTGTCCCCCGGATTTGGGATCGGCATTCTGGAAAATGATCTTGGCGTCGCGCAGGGTAGCGTCCTCGAAGCGCCCCCGCACCAGTGCCGTGCGATTCGCCTCGGGACTACCGATAGCCATAGTGAAATAGATCAACCGGTTATTAGCAAAATCAGGATGCAGGGCGATGTCAAGCAACCCGCCCTGCCCGAAAGCCAACACCGGCGGCAGGCCGGCAATCGGTTTCGGATCGAGGTGCCCGTTGCGAATCAACCGCAGACGCCCCGGACGTTCCGTTACCAACGCCGAGCCATCCGGGAGCCAAGCGATCGACCAGGGGTGAGTCAGCCCATCAACGACGATTTCGGCTCGCCAACCTGGGGCTTCCGGGACATCGCCACTCATCGGCGCTGACCTGGTCTGGGCGGTGCAACCCATGCTGAGCGTACCCAGCAGTCCGGAAACGACAAGTGATTTAAAAAATCTCATCAGATTCTCCGCGAGAGACCCCATCCTTCAGGGCGGGGAGGGATAGCGGACGGCGCAGCAGTCCCGCTCACGGGGACTGTTTAAGCGCCGCGTTTTGGGTACAATCTCCCACAACCGGTCGCGATAACCAAGCGATCTATCGAAATCCACAAAAGCTGCCGAGCTGGCAGTGTTAGCCTGTGGAGAGACGGTAAAGCCTGTTTCAGCGAAAGCCGACATAGGTAGGACCCGGTGAAGGAGGAAAGCTTGATAGTGATGTCAGGAATCCCCGTCCTTATGATCTTCAACTCAATAATCCGGTATCAATCCCTGAGAATCATACCGGATTAAATTTTTAAAGATCATTAGGGCGGGGAGGATGTCAAGTAGACTTTTAGCGTTCTTTTGGCAAACGCCAAATCACAAGAAAAACCACGATTGAACCGAAGCGAAAGGAGGTCATGATGGTCAACTACACGACCGAATCCATCCGTAACGTCGCCCTGGTTGGGCATGGCGCGGCAGGCAAAACCACCCTGGTAGAATCCATCCTGTATCACGCCGGCAAGCTCGCCGCCCCCGGCACCGTAGAACGGGGCAATACCGTCTGCGATTTTGATCCGCAGGAAAAAGCGCATCAACACTCGCTGGATGCCGCCCTAGTGAATCTGGACTACGACGGCGCCCACATCAATCTGATCGACACCCCGGGATTTCCCGACTTCATCGGCCAGGCGCTGGCCGTGCTGCCGGCGGTGGAAAC
>DIZZ01000136.1:1874-2194 GCA_002428045.1 Verrucomicrobia bacterium UBA6015 | reverse complement strand
GCCGAGCGTGGCCAATGCCGGATGATCATCGTCAACAAGATTGACGCCGAAGTGCTGGACCTCCCCGGCCTGATCGCGCAGATTCAGGATACGTTTGGCCGTGAATGCTTGCCGATCAACCTGCCGGCCCAGGGCGGAACCGCCGTCGTTGACTGCTTTTTCAATCCGGCAGGCGAGAGCGATTTTTCCAGCGTCGCCGCCGCCCACTCCGCCCTGATCGATCAAGTCATCGAGATGGATGAAGCGCTAATGGAGATCTATCTGGAACAAGGCGACGTCCAGCCCGAGCAATTGCACACGCCGTTCGAGAAGGCGCTGTG
>DIZZ01000136.1:0-1826 GCA_002428045.1 Verrucomicrobia bacterium UBA6015 | reverse complement strand
AAGGAACTGCTCAACATCTTGGTCAAATTATTGCCGAACCCTCTGGAAGGCAATCCCGAACCCTTCCTGAACGGTGAAGGCGATGCGGTTGAAGAAGTGGTCGCCCATCCTGATCCCAAACAACGCATCATCGCCCATGTCTTCAAGGTGCTGATTGACCCGTTCATCGGCAAACTGGGCATCTTCCGTATTCATCAAGGCACGGTCACCAAGGACAGCCAACTGTTCATCGGCGACAACCGCAAGCCGTTCAAGGTCAGCCATCTCTTCCAGATGCATGGCAAGGAGCATCCCGAAGTCGCGACCGGCATTCCCGGCGATATCTGCGCCGTCGCCAAGATCGACGACATCCACCGTGATGTGGTGCTGCATGAAGCCCATGACGATGATGAACTCCACACTCGGCCGCTGCACTTCCCGACGCCGCTGTTCGGGCTGGCTATCCACGCCGCAACCCGGGGCGATGAGCAGAAGTTGTCCGATACCGTTCACAAACTGCTGGAAGAAGACCCCTGTTTAGCGCTGGAGCATAACGCGCACACCAAACAAACCGTGCTGCGCGGTCTGAGCGACCTGCATCTGCGCCTGACTCTGGAAAAGATGCAGCAGCGCTACAACCTGCACGTCGAAACGCAACCGCCCAAGATCGCCTACAAGGAAACCGTCAGCCAGAATGCCGACGGGCATCATCGCCACAAGAAACAGACCGGGGGCGCGGGTCAATTCGGCGAAGTGTTCCTGCGCATTGAACCATTGCCGCGTGACGCCGGCTTTGAATTCGTCAGTGCGGTGGTCGGTGGCACCATTCCGACCTCGTTCCTGCCGGCGGTGGAAAAGGGTGTTCGCGAGGCGTTGCAGGAAGGCGCGATTGCCGGCTACCCGATGCAGGACGTGCGGGCGATTGCTTACGACGGCAAATACCACCCGGTGGACTCCAAGGAAATCGCCTTTGTCACTGCCGGGCGCGAAGCCTTCCTGGATGCGGTCAGCAAGGCCAAGCCGATCATTCTGGAACCGATTGTGAATCTGGAAGTGCGCGCGCCCGGCGACTGCGTGGGCGCGATCACCGGCGATCTGTCCAGTCGGCGTGGCCGCATTGCTGGCACCGACGCCGCGCCGCGCGGGATGAGCATCATCAAGGCTCAGGTGCCCATGGCTGAACTGGACGGTTACGAGTCGCAGCTCAAATCCATGACCGGCGGCCATGGTTCCTACGGCGTGGAACTCAGCCACTACGACCCGGTGCCCGCAGATATTCAGCAGAAGCTGCACACCGCGTACAAGAAGCAGCAGGAAAGTTAAACACCCTGGTTATCCGCGAACTGATTGCAGGAGTCCCCTTGCGGACTCCTGCTTCAGCAAACCCGCTAACCGGTTCCTGATAACGTCTCTGAGTAGCTGACACCCTGAACCGCTCCGGCGCTGACGCGCCACACATCCTTATCCGATGGGGGATTTTCCATAACAGGCATAGGACGGCTATAGGGTGTCTGAATTGAGTTGCGGAATCGCCACATCGAACCTTGGCGGGATGGTTTTCACCTTCGTCGGATAGCGGTACACTGCAACCCTTCAATTCCCCGTATCCCTTGCCCCTAGGAAGCCCCGCCCGTGAAAAACTACCTGGTCATTTCCGCCCTGGGCGAAGATCGTCCCGGCCTGGTCAACGAACTCTCCCGGGCGATCATGGATTGTGACTGCACGATCATCGACAGCCGCATGACGGTGATGGGTGGTGAGTTCGCCGTTTTATTGATGGTGCAGGGCAACTGGAACACCCTAACTAAACTGGAAATGCAGTTCAAACGCCTGGAGCAGGCGCTGGA
>DIZZ01000025.1 GCA_002428045.1 Verrucomicrobia bacterium UBA6015 | reverse complement strand
CGGTCGAGGGACGCTGGAGCGTCCTGCACTCAAACGGCGGATACACCACCCGCCTGTTCGGCTGGATCGAGGCGCTGCCCCCCTGGCCGTCAAGGCGGTAGGACGTGTGAGATGTTCAAATGGGTACCATGGTTTGAATTGAATGGGGGGGTGGCGTATTCTCTGGTTGATGAATCCAGTATAAGTAGAGGAGTGGCTTTATGAATTCAACGTGGCCTTGTCTAAAAACTTATGATGGCGAACACCTCCGGCGGATCGCCATGCCGATTGGTGGCATCGGTACCGGTAGCATCTCCCTTGGTGGGCGAGGGGATTTGCGGGACTGGGAGATCATGAATACCCCTGCCAAGGGATACACGCCCGTCATTGATGGGCTCAAGAACGTGGGCGGCTTTTTTGCACTGTCCTGTCTTCAGGACGGCAAGCGGGTGACCCGCTGCCTTGAGGGACCGATTGACAGCAGCGAGTTCGAAGCCGCCGAAGGATGCAAGACCCCGAACTCGGGTCTTCCCCGTTTCCGGGAGGCTCGGTTTCACGCGGCCTATCCGCTCGGGTGTGTGGCGCTGCGAGACGAGCAGGTGCCCTTGGACGTTGAGCTGCGGGCGATGAACCCGATGATTCCGGGCGACAGCGCCGCCAGTTCCCTACCGGGCGCGATGCTGACCTTCCATCTCAGAAACCGCTCAAATCACCCGGTGGAGGCGAGCCTCTGTGGAACGATCCTCAACCCGATCGGCTGCGACGGTCGTCAGAAGAAGGGAAGCTGGGGGAGTCGCGTCCACTATCTTGGGTGGGACAAGAATGCCAGTGTGGAGGCTCCTGTTGAGAATGGTCGCCGTCTGCATCTTGTATCTGCCAGCGAAGAGACCGGGATGGAGGCGTATGGGGACCTCTGCTTCACGGCAACCGGGGGTGATGACGCCGGTTTGCGCACTGCCTGGAAGCGGTTGTCCTGGGGGAATACGATACTTGCCTTCTGGGATGAATTTTCCACCACGGGAATGATTACCCCCTGTGAGTGCGATTCCAGGTTTGCGACGTTATCGTCGATTGCCCGCCGACTTACCCTGGCACCGGGAGCCTCCGGCGAGATCAAGTTCCTGATTACCTGGCGATTCCCGAATCGTAAGGGCTGGTCTGCCGAGGTCGTCGGCAACCATTATGCCGAGCGGTTCGCCACCTCCATCGACGCCTCTGACTACATGCTTACCAACTGGGATGGGCTTGCCCGCCGGACGCTTCGTTATGTGCAGGCCTTCTGCGAGTCCCCCCTGCCGACAGTCGTCAAGGAGGCCGCGCTTTTCAACAGCAGTACCCTGCGTACACAAACCTGCTTCCGGACGCCGGATGGACATCTCTTCGGCTGGGAGGGTATCCATGATGAGGTTGGCTCCTGCGAAGGCACCTGCACCCACGTCTGGAACTATGAACAGACAACGGCCTTCCTGTTTGCCGATCTCAGCCGTGGGATGCGCGAGGTCGAGTTCCTGCATGCCACCAACGCTGAAGGGGCCATGCGGTTCCGAGCCAAATTGCCATTGCCCCTGAACAGTGCGGATAGCAAGTTCCTCGCGGCGGCTGACGGACAGATGGGCTGCATCATGAAGATCTACCGCGACTGGAAACTCTGCGGGGATGACGCCTTCCTGCTTAAGCTCTGGCCGAAGGTCAAGGCCGCGCTCGGGTTCGCCTGGCTTCCCGGCGGCTGGGACGCCGATCAGGACGGTGTCATGGAAGGGTGCCAGCACAATACCATGGATGTGGATTACTACGGACCCAATCCCCAGATGCAGGGGTGGTACCTCGGGGCGCTCAAGGCGGCCACCCGCATGGCGCAGCATCTGACCGCTACGCGGCACGCTGATGATGCGGATTTCGCCGCCACCTGCGAGTCCCTATACCAGCGGGGGCGGGCATGGACAGATCAGGAGCTTTTCAACGGCGAGTACTACGAGCAGCGTATTGCCGTTCCTGCAAAAATTCATCCCAACACCAACTCCGCAGCGGACAAGGATGCCGTTCCGGTGGAGGTGCTGCAGCTTGGGAAGGGCTGTCTGATCGATCAGCTCGTCGGGCAGACCATGGCGCACGTCTGCGGGCTGGGATATATCCTTGATCCGGCAAACGTCAGGACGACGTTGCGCTCAATCCTTAAATACAATCTCAAGCGCGGCTTCCATGACCACTTCAACCATCTGCGCAATTATGTGTTTGGCGATGAGACGGCAGTGCTCATGTCCACCTATCCGCACGGCGAGCGACCGGATCAACCGTTCCCCTACTACAACGAAGTCATGACCGGTTTCGAGCATATCCTGGCCTCGCACCTGATCTACGAGGGTATGGTACAGGAAGGTGTGGAACTGGTTGGCTATATCCGCGAGCGGTACGATGGCCGGAAGCGCAGCCCCTTCAACGAGGCCGAGTGCGGCCACCATTATGCCCGCGCCATGGCCGCCTGGGCGGAGGTGCTGGCGCTGTCGGGCTTCCACTACGATCGCACCACCGGCACACTGACACTGACCGAACAGGCCTCGCCCATGTTCTTTTCCCATGGACAAGGCTGGGGAACCTGGACCACCCGTGCGGAAAACGGTTCGCTTTTGGCCAGCATCACACTGCACGAGGGGGAGCTGCCAATCCAGCGGGTTATCATCGACGGACGGCACGTCCGCCACGAGACATTGTTTTCCGTTTGACGGCAAGCCATTCTCTGGTGTAGTATTCGGTCATGTTTAAAAGTCGTCATCGTCAATTGATTTTGAATCTACCCTGCGGTGGGCTGCGACTTCGTTGCCCGGCCGGTGCTCCGGGGTTGCATTCCGCCTGACCTTTATGCGTCTCCCCGATATCGAGCCCCTGCCGGGATTATTTTCATGGCGGGCTGTTTTTGGCTGTAAAAATCGGCGGGAGCCGTTAAACTTCAAATTCTTGATAAAAGGAAGGGTGACTCAATGAACAACGATAAGAACAAGATCTATATATTTGATACGACACTGCGGGATGGCGAGCAATCGCCCGGAGCCAGTTTGAACCATCGTGAAAAACTGGATGTGGCACATCAACTGGCGCTGCTGAACGTGGATATCATTGAGGGTGGGTTCCCGATTTCCTCGCCCGATGATTTCAATGCCGTCAAGGCCATTGCCGAGACGGTGAAGGGGCCCATCATTGCCGGCCTGGCGCGCTGCATCGAGAAGGATATCATCCGCTGTGCGGAAGCGGTTTCCCCGGCGGCCAAGCCGAGGATCCATGTCTTTCTGGCAACATCGAAGATCCATCGCGAATTCAAGCTGAAGAAGGCACAGAGCGAGATCCTGCGTCAAGCGGTGGCCTCGATCAAATTCGCCAAATCGTTCGTCAACGACATCGAGTTCAGCCCGGAGGATGCCTCCCGCACGGAACCCGAGTTCCTGGCGCAGATGGTCGA
>DIZZ01000236.1:2676-4945 GCA_002428045.1 Verrucomicrobia bacterium UBA6015 | reverse complement strand
GCGGGCTCTTTCACCAACGTGGCTGCCGCCAATATCAGCTATACGAACACGAGTCTGTCCGCTGGCACGACCTACTACTACGCCTTCCGAGCCACGAACGCGTCAACCAACATCTGGGCCACGCCGAGCTGGCAGTTTACCACGAGAGGCTTGAGAGTGTCTGGATCTGTGTTCAGATTCTACTAAAAATAAGCAGAGTAGGTGTGACTAAATGGCCTGGACGGTGAGGTTATAAGGCAGGCAATTCGAGTTTATAAAATCCGCGTTGCGTTTATCGGTGGGTCGTTGTATCGTTCTCCCATGCTTTCAAACCTGCACATACGTAATTTGGCGATTGTGGATGAGGTCAAGGTCGGGTTCTCCCCCGGCTTGAACGTCATTACCGGTGAAACCGGCGCGGGCAAATCGATGCTTGCCGACGCCCTCAATCTGATCCTGGGGGAGCGGGCGGATAAATCCATCATCCGCTCCGGCGAAACCCAATGCCAGGTGGAGGCCCTTTTCTCGCTCGCTTCCACGGCAGCGCTGGATTCCGTACTTGAGGAGGCCGGACTGTCGCCCTGCGATGAGGGTAATCTCATCATCCGGCGCATCGTTGCCTCCAGCGGTGCTGGTAAAATCATCGTTAACGATTCCCCGGCCACGGTACAGATCCTCAAACGACTGGGTATGCTGCTGGTGGATATGCATGGCCCCCACGAGCACCAGTCCCTGCTGGATCCCACGTTCCAGCGCGACGTGCTGGATGCCTATGGCCATTTGACGGCTGCTGTGGAGGCGTACGCGACGGTCTACCGTAAACTGCTCGATTTGCAGGCCGATCGACGGGCGATTGATGGTCCCGACCAGGAGACGGCCGCGCGATTGGATATGCTCCGGTTCCAGATTACCGAGCTTGATGCTGCCGATCTTGAGCACACCGACGAGGACGCCTTGCGCCAGGAGCACCTGCAGAATGCCAATGCAGCCCGCATCATTGAACTCGGGGACGCCATCTGTAACGCCCTGCTCGAGGAGGATGCCTCCGCCTTCAACGCCTTGGCGGTTGCCCGTCGTTCGATACCCGAACTGGCCGAGCTGATCCCTGACGGACGGGGCTGGGCGGACGAGATCGAGGCAATCAGCGTCCAGATCAAGGAGCTGGCCGCCGCCGTAGGAGCGGAAGCCCGCCGGATCGAGGCCGATCCTGAACGGCTGCAGTGGCTCGAAGACCGCATGGCGCTACTGCAAAAGCTCAAGCGCAAATATGGCGCGGATGTACCCGCCATGCTGGCGTTCCTGGAGCAGGCCCGGCAACAGGCCAGGGATCTCGAAACCCGCGGCGAACGCTTGCAGGCGCTGGACGCACAGATTGCGGAGGCCCTGCGGGGGGTTGAAACGGCGGGCGGTATGCTGACCCGCGAACGTCGGACGTGCTCAACGGCGCTGGCCAAGGCGATTACCGTACAGCTCCACGATCTGGGATTTTCCCATGCCCGTTTTGGTGTAACGATAAATCCGTGTCCTCCAAGTGCTTATGGAATGGATATCATTGATTATGCGTTTTCCCCGAACCCCGGGGAAACGTTGCGATCGCTCAAGGATATTGCCTCCAGCGGAGAAATTTCGCGGGTGATGCTGGCGGTCAAGACCGTACTGGCCGGGCATGACCGCATCCCCGTACTCTTTTTCGATGAGATTGATGCCAACCTGGGCGGCGAGATGGGCAATGCGGTGGGGCGGAAACTGGCGGAAGTGGCGGGGTCACACCAGGTGATCTGCATCACGCACCTGCCCCAGGTGGCGGTGCATGGGGCAACCCATTTTGTCGTGGCCAAAGCCGTGCAAGACGGTCGTACACGCACCTCGATCCGTCCGATCCAGGGCGACACACGGGCGGAGGAGGTGGCGCGGATGCTGGGTGGCAAGGACCTCACCAGCGTCACCCTGCGCCATGCCCGCGAGATGTTGCATCTCCCCGCCTAGGGGTTGACGGTTAAGGGGGAGGATGGGAGTCCTGTAACCGCGCCACGGAGGGGCGCGTTCGTGGCACAGGTCGGTCGGCAGCGGAGGGCTGATGCACTGAACGTCGGTCTTCGTCCGACGACTACAGGGGGACGGATGCTGCCATTTTGTCACCCCTGTCAAAAAATAAACCGAGTGTAAGCCGTCGTGCTCACCACTGCCTTTGCCACGGGCGGCTCGCCCGGAGGTCTTCGCCCTACCTGATCTTTGCCTTTCATCGTCCACACTTGTTCCGTTGGATATTCCTTGTTGGATATTGGATATT
>DIZZ01000236.1:0-2671 GCA_002428045.1 Verrucomicrobia bacterium UBA6015 | reverse complement strand
CCGTTTTTGCCCACCGCCGTGGGTGGTCGGCGTACCTATAACTGCCCATTGCATCTAAAATTTAGAGTCGGCTGCCCCTGACTTATGGGATTGCATCATTTGTGCGAATGCGGTAGCCTTACAACGTGCCGTAGTGTTTCAAGTGTCGGGATCCATACGTTTCGTTGTGTACCTCAGTAAGCAATAGCCCGAGGATGGTAATAATGAGTCTATCAGAAGTGTCGATAAAAAGCGTTTTCCCCTTGTTTTTCATAGCCTGTGTTCTGGGGCTTGCCACGGCGGATCCGGTGCGTGGGAATACGGTTTCCGGTACGGTCCTGAACGAATCGACCTGGCGTAATGATACGCCGCGCGGCTCGGATCCGCTGACCTGGACGAGTGCTCCGCATTGGCATGTGGATGAAGCCAGCGGAACGATTATCCCCGGAAACGGCAAGGTCAAGGTCGCGCTTTACCAGGAATCCACGGATATCGATTACCATTTCCCTGTCGCCAATGACTTGCTGGTGGCGGTTTCCACCGATCTTTCCACGCTTGTCGGGACGGAATGGCTGTTCAGCCTGGGGGGGCAACTGGCGCCTGGAGATTACCGCGTGTTGGCCTGGGTCGACGGTAATGGCGATGGGTATTATGACGTTGGCGAGCCGCATGGCACAGCCACCGTGCGGATGGTTGCCGGGGCAAGTGGAAGCTCGCCGGTTGTCGATGTGCAAGTAATTATCACCGAGGATGTTGATGGGGATGGTCTGGAGGATTGGTGGGAAATGCGCTGGTTTGGGAATCTCGACCAGACGGGGTCGATGGATTACGATAACGACGGACTTTCCAACCTTGAGGAGTACAACCTGATACTGGCTGGCGACTATGTGCGCCCGGATCACTGGGATACCGATGGCGACGGAATGGATGACGCCTGGGAGGTTTTCTACGGACTGGATCCGACCGACCCTGGCACAGGCACCGTTGATAACGGAGCCAACGGGGACCCGGACAATGATGGCATTACCAATCGGGATGAATATGTCGGGCCGGATGGCATCGGCTGGCGCGAGGATGCCAATGGCGATGGAATAGCGGAATACACGACGTCGCGGGATGCGATGCATCCGACGGAGCCCGACTCCGATCATGACGGCATCGATGACGGGGATGAGTTCCTGGTTGATTTGACGCATCCGATCCATGCCATGAGCGGCCTGAATGTCCAGCCGCGCAGCCTGGGCATGAATATTGCTGGCGGGGCTGGGACTGGGATTTCCGATCCCACTGGTCGAGCCTTTGCGTTCGGATCCGGCGGCGGAACGGTTGAGCTATGGATTTACCCGGTGGCGGATGGCGATGGCACCCTCTATTCGTTTCCGTCCGTCGGCGCGGGCAAGTCGCACGTTAAGATCTCGCTGGCCGATTACCGTCCTAAAATGGAATTATTGACCGGAACCAACGTCATGGCCACGGTTGGCGGGGTGGGTGCGGATGGATCGATCCAGCAGCTTGAAACGAATAAATGGACCCATCTTGCCTTTGTGATTGCGCCGGATAACAAAAGCATCTCGATTTACCTTAACGGTGTCTCCCTGATCGCCAAATCCTTGCTGGTCAACCTTAACTTCGAGGGGACCCCGACGATCTGCCGGGATTTCACGGATGGTTACATCGATGAATTGCGCGTCTGGAATTATCCGCGCTCCGCAGCCGACATCGAGTACTGGGCCACGCGCTACTATCCGGCTCCCGGCTATGTGCAGACGGCGGCGGAAACCCTCAGCGGGCGCACCGCCAAGATGTACAGTCACAGCGATCCCAATCCGCTGATGATGTATCTACGTTTTGATGATGGCGGGGATGCGGTTGAGAATTTCGCGTATATCAACCATGGACTCTACCCGTTTGTGGACTCCTACCGGATTGCCGGCCCGATTACGGGGGCGGTGACCACGGCGCAAGCCGTCCAGATGTCCGGCTCCGACGATGCGGATGGCGATCAGATGCCAGAGTGGTGGGTTGACTTGTACAACATGGAAAAATACCAGGAATACTACACCTCGGCCTATGGTCCGGAGTGGGTGGGATGTCCGGATGACTCCTCCCTTGTGTTAGGATTCAGGTATTTCCGCGCCTTTACCGCATACGGCTCGGTGGGTGCAAGGACAAGCTGGCGTGATGCCGACGGGGTCACTTTCCATACCCCCAAAACCCAGCCGGACTTCTACCTGGGGGAAAACTCGTCCTATACCAAGCACGTCTACCTGCTTACCCAGCCGCGCACCTGCCCGCTGTCGGTCTATACGCCCGGGATGACACGCACCGTAGTCTATGTCAATGGCGAGCAAGTGACATCCGTAGCGTCTCAAACCAACACGACCCAGCGCTATGACGTCGCTCAGTATATGAAGGTGGGACGGAACACGGTCCATGTCGAGTGCAAGAGCCGCACGGCCAAGGCGGGTTATAGTGGTAATTCAATCGCTGGCCTGCCCTATGGCATCAGCGATTTCCAAGCCTATAACCCAGGCTTTCCTGAATTGCCTTTCAATTGCTCCGAACAGCCCTACCAGTTTGATGTAGCAGATGGCAAGTTCGATGCCGAGCTACAGTGCAACGGGTTGCCGGTGATCGTCCGCGGCGATCTAACCCGTGCCGATCCCCGGGCGGTCTGGCATGTGCAACTGTG
>DIZZ01000093.1:7727-13955 GCA_002428045.1 Verrucomicrobia bacterium UBA6015 | reverse complement strand
CTGTGATTGCCAACCCATTTTTCTTAAAAACAGGTGTGGATACAAATAGCGGAGATTTCCTTATGAAGGCAATGTCACGGCGGCCCCTGATCGGAGAGGTTCCTTCCGAATCGACCTTCTCGCGCGCTTTCGGCCAGTTCTCAAGCGACAACCGACCCCAAGTGCCTCACCCTGTTTTCGATAAAAAGCAATATGCTACTGTTCGTGTCATGGGCCGTCCAAGGGCAATGGGCAAGGGGTAGTCACTGTTTGCTATGGGTTATCCGTCTTTGAGGTCTGCTTTCGAGCCAGCGCACAAGAAGAACTGCATCAAACCGGCAGATTTTGGCAAAAGTTTTATGTTACGATGAGGATTTGGATGGAAAGCAGAAAAAAGGCAAATAAAAGGTTTTCATAACCGTTACCGATATGCTATGTTTCCAATTTCCGTGAGAGAATAGGGCTTTCGCGCGGTGTTTCGCGCGGTGTGGATGGTGGGTTGCAGGCACGCAGGAGTGTTATGAGAAATTGGTTTTCGATACGCAACGGGATCGCCGTGTTGGTTGCGCTGCTGGGAAGCGTCATCATCTGGGGCGTTGTTCCTTATAATAACTTCAGCTTGAACAATACGTATATTTCGGACAGTTTCATTCCGGAAATCGTGATTGCCTTGATGCTCTTGCTGGTGTTGCTGATCAATCCGCTGCTTCGCCTGGTGGGCCCCCGCTGGGTTTTGTCGCGTTCGCAAGTGGCTTTGATCAGCGGGCTTATGTTGTTCTCTGCAATCCTTCCGGGCAACGGCCTGATGCGTATGTTCCCACGGTTTGTCGCTCAGATAAATCAGGAGATGAATGCCGGGGGAGTCACGTCGAAGATTGCCGCCGAGGTCGGCTTCCGTTCGTCTCTCTTTCCTGACCCACTGCCGGAATTGACGGCGGACGGGCAAGTGCGAACCTACGAGACGCCCATCTCGGATCAGTTCCTTGATGAGCTTTACGAAGGGCAATCCGTGCCCTGGTCGGCTTGGGTGGTGCCGATGGCGGCCTGGGGCATGTTGATTTTTGCGCTGTGGATGATGATGACGGGGTTGGGAGGGATTGTCTATCCGCAGTGGAGAGAGCAGGAGCGTCTGCCGTTCCCGTTGTTGAATGTCTATCATGCGTTGATTGGCGATCCTGAGGATGACGTATCGGCCCGTGTCCTGCCCGCGTGTTTCTATAACAAGGTCTTTTGGATCGGCTGCATCAGTGTCATGATCATCCACGCCTTCCGGGGGCTTAGCATCTTCACACACGGGGCGTTCCCCGATTTCCCCCTGTCCTGGGATCTATCGCCCTACTTCACCGATGGACTCATGCGGAGTGCGTCAGGAACCTTGAAGAATCAAATGATTTTCTTCTCGATTGTGGGCGTGGCATTCTTTATCCCCAGCCGTTATTCCATTTCGATCTGGGGATGGGTCTACGGTTATGCATGGTATATCACGCTGGGGAATGCCTATATCCCCGCCTTCCGGGAGGGACAGGTGGATAACCAGGCGTTCGGGGCACTGCTGGCGATTGCCGTGTGGGTCCTGTGGCTGGGTCGGTCGCATTGGGCCACGGTGGGGCGGGCGATGCTGGGACGGGCACGCGGCAGTGACGAGAATTTCCGTGATGCGGTCGCCGGGTGGATGTTTGCCCTAGGGGGAGCGGGAATCGTGCTCTGGCTTTACTGGGCCGGTTGCTCGCTCTGGTGGAGTGTGCTGGCGATGGTGGGCTGTGCGCTGGTGGCCTTGCTGATGGCCCGGATCATTGCCGAGACCGGTATTCCGGTGCTTTGGATGGGACGGATGAGCGTGGCTGGGCTTACGGCACTTCTGCCCGCAAGCTGGCTATCTCCGGTTATCCTGTTGTTCTCGAGCGTGTTAGGTGTATTAGTCGGACGTATGTCGGCAATGAGCGCAGCGGTGATCACGACGTTGGCATTGGGCATGGATCGTACTGCCAACCCGAAGACACAGGCGCGTCTGCTGCTGGGCGGGCTAGCCGTGCTGCTGCTGGGGTTCGTCATCTGCGGTGCCGTTCACCTGAACATGGGTTATCACAGCTCGCAGATCACCACACAGGCGAAGGTGGGTGCCGCCGCCATCAACGACTGGTCGCGGATGGAACGGGAACCGTACCACTTTTTCACCCCCGAGCGGACGGATCAGGCGGTCGGAATGGGGGGGGGGCTGGGGTTGTTGTGGGCCTGCTCGCGCTTTCCCTCCTGGCCGATCCACCCCGTAGGAATTATCTTCTGCCGTATATCGATCGGTAACCTGATGTGGTTCAGCGTTTTCCTGGGCTGGCTTTTCAAGACGGCCATTACCCGCCTCTTCGGCGGTGGGGCCTACCGTAAATCGCGTCCGTTCTTCCTGGGGTTGATCATTGGCGAGCTGCTGTCGATTATCATCTGGACGCTGGTTCCCGTGATCATTATCTGGCTGACCGGGGCGAATCCGGCAGATGTGCCCCGCTATATGTTGATGCGATACCCTTAGTCTTTTGGGATGTGTGTTGAACACCGCGTGATGAGGAATAATAGAGCGATGGAACGGAATCGTAAAAATGTGCTGATCAGTCGGGCTCGCAAGGTCCTTCCGTGTTTCGTGCAATGTCTTGCGCTGGCGGTTATCGGCCTGCCATGGGGAGTCGAGGCGCAGGCCGCTGCCGATGATGCCAGTTTCCTGGCGCAGGTTCAGGCGGATACCGAGTGGCTGGCGTCCTACGGGACGCGCCAGATCGGCACGGCCCCGCATGCTCGGCTGCAGGCCGACCTGCAGTCCCGTTTGCAGGCCATTCCGGGCGTGCAGGTGTGGTCTCATGAATTCCCGGTGGTTGTACCGGTACACGAGGAAACCGTTTTCCATGCAGACGGGGGCGTCCTGCCCGGACCGCATGCGATCCTGCCGCTCTGGCCGGATGTTGCCCGATTGAACACCACACCGGCAGCGGGCATCCAAGGCAGCCTGGTCTATGTCGGGGATGCCGCGTATGACCAGTTGCCTGCGCAGCGGCTGAAGGGAAGCATCGCGGTGATGGAAATGCGGGCACAGGAACGATACCACCGCGTGTTTGATCTCGGGGCGGTGGCGGTTATCTTCCTGGAATCCAACACCCCTGGCGAGCCGGTCTCTACGCGCCAATCGGTGTATAAGCCCCGTTATTATGTCGCCGATGCCGCCTTGGCCGCCGCCCTGCGCGAAAACCGCATTCCCTCGGCCCGGATCACCAGTCGGGCGCAGTGGAAGACCGTGACCGCCCGCAATCTTTATGCGGGGGTGCGTCCGGAAGGAATCCCTGGCGTTACGCCCTATGCCTTGGTGGCCCCGTATGACGCCATGAGTCGCGTGATGGACCTGGCGCCGGGGGCCGATGCCGCGCTGGATTGTGCGGTGCTTCTCAATGTTCTGCGCGAGGAGGCGGCAGCGCCCTCCCGCCCGCTGCTTTTCGGTTTTCTGGATGCCTACCACATCAATCAGCTCGGCATGCGCCAGATGGGCGCGGTGATGTCGATTATTCCCGGTGAGAAGACGCGTTACGCCTATGGTGAGCTGGAGCAAAAGGATCTGGCCGACTACCGCCTTGCCGCTGATGAACTAATCCCGTTCAAGGATGCGGATGCCGGTCTGGTCGGATTGCGCAGCACGACGGATGCCAAATACCTGCGCCGGTTTTTCAAGGATGCGATCGGTCCCGATATCCTGCGCCTGAGCACCCTGCAGGGGAACGTGCGCCTGGCCTCGCTACGTGGCGAGAAGGAAAACACGCCAGTGACACGATCGACCATCATTGCCGCGCTGGCGGATGCGTCGCAATGGCTGCTGGAGCATCATGTTGATGAGTTCACGGATGCACAACGGGCCGAGATCGAGGGCATTCAGGCCTTTGCCGAGAGTGAGCGGCAGCGCCCTGCGGAGGCGGGGCAATCGGAGGTCGATGGCCCCTGGAGCAAATTTGATGAAGCCAAGGCCAAGGCCGTGCAACTGCTGGCCTATATCGTGACGCCGCTGCGCATGCGCAACCGGGTGCTGGGGGCGGTGCTCAGTGCCGAAACCTCGATGGCGGAAGAGGATCTGCCGGTGGCTCGGTCGGTGTGGAATCGTATGGCGGAACGGGTGCAGGGGCAGTTGGCTGAACAACAGCAACGGGTTGCTTATTTTGACACCACCGATCAATTGCGCCAGGCGATTGCCACGGGCTTGGGTATGCCCGACGCCTCGGCTTCGCACGTGCTGTGTTCTCTGGTCGTTGGATTGGATCTTTCCGACTGTGGTATCCAGGTTGGTCCGGGCGGGAAATGCCCGTACAATATGATCGAGGCGGTCAGCCGCGACATTGACCGTCCGCTCAAGCGGGCGGTGCAGCGCGGCGAACTCTGGCCGGTCGGCGATCCGCAGCGGGCGGCCGTCAATATGGATTCTATCGAGGGCCGTAGTGGCGGTCGTGGCTATGTTGGCAGGCGTGCATTAATCACGTCGGCGGTTGCCAGTTTCGATCTGTCGCACCTGACCTGGATCACCGACGATGCACCGCGCTTCCTGGCCGATTCCCCGCTGGATCGTGCAGAACGGTTGGACTGGAAACGGATCGGGCCGCAACTACCCGCCACCCGACGCTTCCTCTCGTGGATACTGACCGCCCGCGATTTGAACCTGCCTGTTAAAACACAACAGAACCTCGGCGGGAAGTGGCGTCATGGCATGGGGCGCATCGTGGATGTCTCGTCCGGCGAGACCGTTCCGAGGGTGCCCCGGCGTGGCTTCCTGGTGACCTTGGTGAATACCCAGACGCGCATGGATACGGACGGGATCCGCTGTCATGAATTCGCCTTGACCGGGCATGACGGCAGTTTCCGCCTGCCCATCCTGTGCGCTGAGATGGACGGTTGGCTCAAGGGGTATAACATGGCCGCCTTCAAGCTGGCGACTGACGGTGCCATCGTCGAGTCGCTGTCCACTACGGAATCCATGGTTTCCGTACGGCTGGCGACCTCCTTCAGTCTCAATTCCCGTCCGGGCGAGCAGTTGCCGCGGGCGGTAACGTTCCCTTGCCGCGAACTCAATGGGCCGGCGTTCTTTGATGCGCGCTTCATGGAGCCGCTCAAGGAAGGACAGTTGCTGGACACGGTCCGCGGCGGGGCTCCGAAACAGGCGCATTTCTCGGTCGAGCGGAACGGCCAGATGTGGGGTCTGGTCAATCGCGATATCCGTTGGCAGTTGATCGTGCGGGCCGGGGCGACCCGTGTGCGGATGGCGCTGCTGAATGCCCTGAAGGATGGTCGCGAACGGGGGCTTACCGAACGGGAGACCTTCCTGCGGGGCTATGCAATTGATGATGTGTTGCCTTCGATTCCGGCCCATGTGGCGGTGCGTGACCTCGCGACACTGAACGACTGGCGTCTGGCCGATTACCGGTCGGCGGGTATCAAGAGCGATAAGATCGACACGATCCGGACCGTGGCGCAGGCGGCGCTAAAGTCGGCGGATGAGGCGGTTGTCAACGATGATGGTGCCGCCCTGCAAAGGCAGTCGGTCGTGGCCTTGTCGAACGAGATCCGTGCCTACCAGGCCGTCAAGGAAATGGGACTCGATGTTGCCCGCGGCGCGATTTTCCTGATGCTGATGCTGGTGCCCTTCTGCGTGGCCATGGAGCGGCTGCTCTTTGCCAGTGCCAGAATCGGACGCCAGATCATGGCCTCGCTATCGATCTTTACCGTGATGACGTTGCTGCTCTGGAGTTTCCATCCGGCCTTCCGGATCAGTGCCCAGCCGCTGGTGATCGTCATGGCCTTCACGATCCTGTCGATGAGTATCGTGGTCATCGGAATGGTGCTGTCCCGGTTCAAGGCCTCGGTGCGCGAGTTCCAGAGTTCCATGGCCGAGGGCAGTGCGGCGAAGATGAGCCGGGGCGGCCTGATCGCCAGTGCCGTGTTCCTCGGCATCGCGAACATGCGCAAGCGCAAGGTTCGGACCTTGCTGACCGGTACGACCGTCGTGCTGGTAACGTTTGCCCTGCTGTGCTTCTCGTCGACCAGTAGTTATGTGGACCGCAAGGACTTCCGGATCGATGGCGGCACGGTGGCGGAGCCCTCCGTGCTGGTGCGCCGTACATCGTTCGACCCCCTGCCATGGACCTCGGTGGATGTGTTGAAGAACCTGATCAATGAACACGCCCCCGCCTGCGGGGCGCGGGTCTGGCTGAATGGCGGCATGGGGGAAATCAC
>DIZZ01000093.1:0-7692 GCA_002428045.1 Verrucomicrobia bacterium UBA6015 | reverse complement strand
GGCCTGGGACTGCCGCCCAACGAGGACAAATTGAGCGGGGTGGACAGCGTCCTGCCCAACTGGCCAGATTTTGCGAAGGGTGGGGGATGCTACCTGGCGGCCGATACGGCCACGCTACTGGGTGTTGCGCCGGGTGAAACGGTCGTTGTCCGTGGACAGGAACTGGTGTTGCGAGGGGTCTACGATCCGCTCCGCCTGGAGGACGTGACCCAGCTCGATGGCCAGCGCTTGTTGCCGTATGATTACAGCAAGCTGGAACAGGATTGGCTCGACCGAACGTCCCAGAACGTGATGGAGCAGGAGAGTGGATCGTCGTCGGCCATGCAGCCCGGTGGCAATGAGGCCAGTCGCTATATCTCTGCCAATGATCTTATGGTGCTGGAGAATGAGGTGGCGAGACGGCTGGGCGGATCGCTGCGCAGTTTCGGCATTGCCTGCGAGACGGTCGACCAGGCGGCCGAGTTGGCGGATCGGCTGGCTCAGACGATTGCGTTCCCGGCCTACTACACCAACCGCGACGGTGGGGTGAATGTGTTGGTGTCGACACCGCTGATCGCGATGCCCCCCAAGAATATCGCGATTCCGCTGATTATTGCCGCCATGATCATCTTTACGACCATCCTCAACTCGGTCAGCGAGCGACGGGGCGAGATCTACGTCTATACCAGTCTGGGGCTGGCGCCGACCCATGTGGGGGCGCTGTTCCTGGCCGAGGCGCTCACCTATGGCTTGATGGGCGCGGTCTTCGGGTACATTGCCGGACAGGGCACCGCCACCCTCCTGACGGGGCTCGGGATGATGGAGGGAATTACCCTGAACTATTCCGGGACGGCCGTGATCAAGACCATGCTGCTGGTGCAGTTTGTGGTGGTGCTTTCGGCGATTGTCCCCGCGATCATGGCAGGCAAGATCGCCGCCCCGTCCTCCGAGATGGACTGGCGCGTGCCGGAACCGGTCAATGGGGAAATCCGCGATATGCTCCCCTTTACGGTCAGTCCCCAGGCGGCACCCGGTCTGATCGCGTTTATCCACGACTATCTGGAAGCCCATCGCGATGGCGTGCTGGGCGCCTTCGATATCGATCAAGTCCAACTTGTCGCCCCGGCCAAGGGTGCCCCCGCTACGGGTCTGGATGCGCGGCTATGGCTTGAACCGTATGATATGGGTGTGAGGCAGACCATGCGCCTGAGGGTTGAAGCCGCTGATGACGGTGCCTGCGCCATCAGCGTCTGCCTACATCACGAATCCGGTGCGCCGAAAGTCTGGTGGCGGCTTAACCGCCCGTTCTTCTCGGATTTGCGGCGGCAGATGCTGGGCTGGCGGAAATTGAGTACCGAGCGCCTTTTGGAATATATCAACCGGGCGTCGTCGGGGGTGTGAGTTAGTGGTGTGAACCCTGCCGCGTGCAGGCAATCCGTATAGGGATGGTAGCGTGAGAGAAGATAAAGAATTCCAGGAATACCGGAACCTGATCAAGCCCCCCGACACATTCGATGAGGGGATTAGTTGGGGTACCGTGCTGATGGGGCTGTTTGTCGGCCTGGTTATGGCACCGGCCAATGTGTACATGAACCTGGTGGCCGGGTTGCACATGGGCGGAGCCGCCAAGTGGGTGACCGTGCTGCTGTATGTCGAGATTGCCCGGCGCGCCTTGATGAAGCTTAAACGGGCACAGATCTTCGTGCTCTTCTACATGTGCGGTGCTGCCATGGCGGCCAGCGGGCAGGACTGGCTATGGCGCCAGTTCTTTGCACAGAGCGAGGAAATCCGCAAGATGGGCCTGACCGAGTTCCTGCCCTCCTGGTTTGTTCCGACCGATCCGGCCGTGCTGGGGCAGCGCAACTTCTTCATGATCGAGTGGCTCTGGCCACTGGGTATCGGGGCATTGATGATGCTGCTGACTCGGATCGACCATTTCGGCCTGGGGTATGTGATGTACAAGCTTACGGCCGATGTCGAGGAGCTTCCCTTCCCGATGGCGCCGGTTGGCGCGGCAGGGATGACCGCCCTGGCCGATTCATCCAATGAGCGCGAAACCTGGCGGACCAAGGTTTTCGCCATGGGCGGTGCATTGGGTATCTTCTTCGGCCTGATCTATATCGGCCTGCCTAGCATCAGTGCGGCCATCCTCGGGAAACCCCTGCGTATCATCCCCATTCCGTTCGTGGACCTGACCAGCTATACCGAAGGTGTCCTGCCGGCTATGCCGATCATGCTCTCGTTCGACCTTGGGTTGGTTGTCACGGGCATGGTCATGCCGTTCATGGCCATTATGGGCAGTCTTTTCGGCGTCGTTTTCACCATGGTAATCAATCCGGTGCTGCATCATACCGGGGTGCTGATGAGCTGGGAGCCCGGCTTGAATGCCATGGAAGTGGTGCGTGCCAACGTCTTTGACTTCTACTTCAGTTTCAACCTGGGATTGATGTTCGCCGTCGCCGTGATCGGCTTTCTCCACATGTACTCCAAACTGAAAGCCAGGAAGAAGGAGGCCGACGATCTAGGCGCAACGAAGGTGCGCTGGAGCAAGTTGCTGGAGCGTAAGCGCGAGCGCGGCGATATCCCGATCTGGGTCGGTATGGTGATCTATCTGGGATCCACGCTGACCTATATCGGCCTGGCCTATTATCTGGTGAACTACGGGTCCGGACCGCTGGCGGGCGATGTCTTCCCGCTGTGGCTGTTGATGTTCTATGGCTTTATATGGACGCCGTTCATCAGCTACATGTCCGCCCGTATGGAGGGCCTGGTCGGCATGCAGTTCCAGATCCCGTTCATCCGCGAGGCCTCATTCATGCTCTCGGGCTACAAGGGGGCAGCCATCTGGTATGCGCCGATCCCCTTGCATAATTATGCCGGGCAGGTGCTGGATTTCCGTACGATGGAGCTGACGGGTACCCGGTTCTCCTCCCTGATCAAAGCCGAGGCGATTACCTATCCGCTGATGATCGTGAGTACCTTGTTCTTTGCCCAGTTTATCTGGTCGATGGGACCGGTGCCCAGCGAGATGTTCCCGTACGCCAACGAATTCTGGGAGCTGAACGCCTACCAGCAGGGGCTGATCGCGACCTCCACGCTGCCCGATGCGGCGACCAGCCCGTTCCGTGAGGCCTTCCGATTGGACTATCTCGGGGCAGGTTTCGGCGGGGCGCTGCTGCTCTATGCCTTGCTGGTGAATTTTAACCTGCCCGTGTTCCTGGTGTATGGCATGATCCGCGGTCTGGATCAATCCTTGCCCCATGCGATTATTCCGACGATTATCGGAGCGATGATCGGTCGGTATGGCTGTCGGAAATGGTTTGGCGACAAGTGGCCGCAGTACCGGATCGTCTTTGCGGCAGGCTTCGGGGCCGGGCTTGGCCTGGTCTCGATGATGTCGCTGGGGGTGGTGTTCATGCTCAAGAGCGTGAACGTGGTATTGCCGCTATAAACCCCACGGGAGGGCCGGGTTCAACCCCGGCCGCCGTGTTGTAAGTTCGGTGTTCGGGAGGGCCGGGTTCAACCCCGGCCGCCGTGTTGTAAGTCGGTGTTCGGGAGGGCCGGGTTCAACCCCGGCCACCGTGTTGTAAGTTCGGTGTTCGGGAGGGCCGGGTTCAACCCCGGCCACCGTGTTGTAAGTTGTAAGTCGGGTTGAGGTGTTGGTTTTCAGGAGTTAATAACGAATGAGCGTGCAGGGGCATAACACAGGAGGGCGGCAAGCTGGCATAAAGGGCCGCTATGTGCTGCTTGCCTGGGCTGGCTGGCGGCTTGAGATGCCGGAAGCCTGGCAGCCCCTCAAGATTTCGGGAACCTCGCGCAAGGGGCAGATGATTGTCGGGGACACCGAATGCGCCATGTTCAGTATCCAGTGGGAACGTACCCGCCCGATGACGGTGGCCGCCGGCAGTGACTGGGTCTCGGGTCGCCTCACCAAACTCGGTGTGCTGGCGGATGCCAATCCGCCGGCGAAGGATCACTTTACCGCCTGCGGCTGGGCGACGGCCGTGCAGACCGAGGAGGATAAGCAAACGACCCACTGGTTCGGGTATGCCGAACCGGCCGGTCTGTTGCTGGCGGTCACGGTCAATGGCGTTTTGTCATCCAAGCTTCGCACGACCCTGACAGGGGGAGTCTTCCCGTCCCTGCGTACGACCGCAATCAACGCACCAGGCATCTGGGCCATGTACGATGTCAGTTTCGAGGTGCCCGCCGGATTCGAACTTGAGCATAAGCACCTTTATTCCGGTGACCTGGCCCTGAATTTCACACGGGGACTGCGCGAAACGCTGCTGCTGCGTCAGGTGTATCCCGGCGATCTCGCGCTTGGCCGGCGTCCGTTTGAACGCTGGCTGCAAAGTTCCCCGTTCAAGGAACACCGGCGGTTGCGGCGGCGCAGTGTAACGATCACCCCGTGGAATCATGCGTCGGGTTCGCTGTTGAACGGTGTGCGTCGGGTGGGCTGCAAGCGGCTGGGGATGCCGCTGGGATGGTGCGCCCCACGCTGGTCTTGCGCCATGGCGGTTCAGGATAGTGCAAAAAACCGACTCCTGATGGTTGAGCACCAGTCTGCCGACCGGGCGGATGAGACGCTGTGCGTACAGGCGATTGAACGCATGAACAAGCATGTGGCTGAGGAGAGGATGGGTTGATGGCGGGACGGCGTGGCCAAAGTGTTGAGGAGAAGAAAGCCATGCGTCGGACGGCTCTGTCGGGGCATCCGCATTGCCTGCCCGCTGTGCGCAAGGAGGAGAAGGACGGCAAGTTGTATGTGACCGTGAAGTATATGCGGCCGCGCTGGCAGCGGCTGATGGGAGGGGCCGAAACCTGCGAGCGGACGTTCGGGATGGATGCCTACGGACGCAGGGTTTATGAACTTTGCGATGGCCGGCAGACGGTTGAATCGATTGTGCAGCGCTTCGCCACGGCGGTGCGCGTGAGCCTCCCGGAATCGGAAATGGCCGTGACCAAGTTCATGCGCACGTTGTTGACCAAGGGATTGATTGCGATGGAAATGAAAAGCTAGGGGCGGGGATGTATGAGTGAGATGCAGAAAATAGTGATTCTACCGTACCGCAAGGTCTTGCAGATTGCGTTTCAGGGACTGCGCATACGGCTGGTAAAGACGTTCCTGGTAACGGCGTGTATTGCGCTGGCGCTGGCGTTCATGACGTATATCCTCTGTTCGAACGGGATGCTTGCAGGGATTGCGGAACGGGCCTCCGATGCGCTGCAGCAGCGCCTTGCCCGCGAGGGTCTGCTGGAGCAGATGCTGAGCACAGAGCAGCGTTCGCAGACGGCTTGGATGTTGGGCATCGCGATGATGATCAGTTTCGCCGGTATCGTGAACGCCATGCTCATCAGTGTGACCGAGCGGTTCCGCGAGATCGGCACGATGAAATGCCTGGGCGGATTGGATTCGTTCATTGTAAAGCTTTATCTGGTCGAGAGTCTTTTTCAAGGGATTGTCGGCACGGTGCTGGGGATTATCATTGGTGTTGCCCTGGCGTATGCCGAGGGCATTGGGCGGTTCGGTACGGAAGCATTACGGCTATTGCCGATGAACGATTTGCTTAAAGCCCTGTTCATCTGCTTCTGGGCGGGCGTCGGGTTGACCGTGGTTGGTGCGCTTTATCCGGCCTGGCGGGCGGCGAAGATGGAACCGATACAAGCGATGCGTAGCGAGGTATAAGGAGCAGGTATGCAGGTAGAAACCGATAGCAAGAACACCGCGCCGGCGGCCGACGTCAAGGGCTCGACGCAGGCGGTGTCGGCACTCACGGCCACGCATATTGTGCGGGCGATAGGGGTGCGCAAAACCTTTCGCATGGGCGATGAGGAGGTTCACGCCCTCAAGGGGGTCGACTTCAAGGTCAACCGGGGTGAGTATATCGCCCTCATGGGGCCCTCCGGCTCGGGCAAGAGCACGCTCTTCAATATGATCGGCGGACTAGACAAGCCCAATGCCGGACGGGTGTTCATCGACGAGGTGGATATCGCCGCCCTCAATACGTTTGAGCTAGCCTGGCTGCGCTGTCACAAGATCGGCTATGTCTTCCAGACCTTCAACCTGATTCCCGTGGCCACGGCGCTGGATAATGTGATGCTGCCGATGCTGTTTGCCGACGTGCCGCAGGCCGAGGCGCAGGACAAGGCGGTGGAACTGCTCAAGAAGGTCGGCCTGGGGGAACGGGTGTTCCATAAGCCGGTGCAGATGTCCGGCGGCCAGCAGCAGCGTGTGGCGGTGGCCCGCGCCCTGGCCAACGATCCGGCGATTGTGCTGGCCGACGAACCGACCGGCAACCTCGACAGCGTAACCGGGCGGCAGATTATTGAACTGCTGCGCGAGATCAACCAGACCGACGGGGTGACCGTGATCAGCGCGACGCACGACTACAAGATGCTATCGGTTTCCGATCGGATCGCCTGGCTGACCGATGGGGTGATCGAGCGGTTTGCATCGCGGGATGAACTGGATATCAAGGAGGGGCGTACCGATGCCAAATGATGTGATAATTTCCGTCCGAAATGTCAAGCGCCGCTATATGATGGGCGAAGAGGTGGTCTGGGCGCTGGCGGGGGTGAACCTGGACGTCTTCCGTGGCGAGTACATGAGCATCATGGGCCCGTCCGGATCGGGCAAGAGCACGCTGTTCAACATGATCGGCGGGCTGGATCGCCCGACCGAGGGTCAGGTGCTGATGGATGGACACGATGTCAGGGGCCTGGATCCCCGGCAGATTGCGTACCTGCGCTGTCACAAGGTGGGGTTCATTTTCCAGACCTTCAACCTGGTGCAGGTGATGACGGCCGAACAGAACGTGATGCTGCCCCTGACCTTTGCCGGTAAGTCGGATGAAGAGGCCGCAGACCGGGCGCGCCAACTGCTCGACCGGGTCGGCCTCGGCAAGCGCTACGATCACCGTCCCGGACAGCTTTCCGGTGGTCAGCAGCAGCGCGTGGCGATTGCTCGCGCCATGGCCAATGATCCCGACATCATCCTGGCGGACGAACCGACCGGCAACCTGGACCTGAAGACAGGCGAGGAGATCATCCACATGCTCGAGCGCTTCAAGAACGAAACAGGCAAGACGATCATCAGCGCCACGCATGATCACAAGATGCTGGCCGCCTCGGACCGCGTCGTGTACCTAGTCGACGGGAAAATCACCGAGATCAAGCAACGCGGCGAACTCGACATTCAAGAGGGCGGCATAGCCGAGCGCAAGCAAAAGTAATCCGCCGCCTGATCGCACCCCTGATTCACTTACCCGCCAGATCGGTGGGCGGTGGACACTTCAATGCACAAGCAGGTAGGGCGAGCTGTCCTCAGCGAGCCGCCCGTGGCAAAAGGTTATCTACTTGGACATTCCTTGTTCGATATTGGACATTCAAAAGGGTCCATGCCCACATCCTTCGCCACGTTTCATTTTTCTCTCGACAGGAGCAACTCATCTAACTACATTAAAACCACTCGATTGCATAATCGACGGGCACGGAGTGTGCACGCTCACCGTCGCCTAACGTAATCCTAATCGTAATCCTGATCAGACAATAGATTACAATCACGATGAGGATCTGAATATCCAATAACCAACCGAGAATATCCAATGATCAATGAAAAGCCTCACGGGATGGCCGGGTTCCACCCCGGCCGCAGTGAAGTAAGTCGGTGTTCGGGAGGGCCGGGTTCAACCCCGGCCGCAGTGTTGTAAG
>DIZZ01000140.1 GCA_002428045.1 Verrucomicrobia bacterium UBA6015 | reverse complement strand
CTGGATCGCTGTGCGCCATCTACCGTATAGTGATCCAGGGCTGGACGAAGGAAGAGGCCCTCCGCGAGATGACCACCGGCGGATTCGGGTTCCACTCGGTTTTCGATAACCTGCCGACGTGGATTCAGGACCTCGATGTCGAGTCACTCAAGAAGGATGCAGGATTGAATCGCCCAAACTAGATCGAGAAAATACAGGACGGATGACAGCTCTAGGTGATCTTCATCGGGGCAAGGTTCAAATCGCCAAGGTTTGCAGCAGCGTGCGGGGATTCCGTTGGGGTTCCCGGCCAGGAATACCGCCATCCCGTAGGCCCTGGCAAGTCTGGCTGAACGTCCGAGGGCAATCAGTCCGTCACCATACAGCAGGGAGGCACCGAACAAACCGACCGGGAAGCGTGCCAGAGTCGAACAACAGAGTATGGCTATCAAGTAAAATCGTTTTCAATCAGCATATTTCTATCCCGCAAAATTAAACCTTTCCAGCACCACACCAGGGCGGGGGATATTTCAGACAAGGCTTGTTTTCATCACTCATTCATATTAGCATCACCAACATTTCCAGAAGGAGGAATCATGTCGATTAAAAAAGGTCTCGGCCGCGGGCTCGGTGCATTGATGACGGAAGAAGCCGCCGTGACGGCGGATGCACCGTCAGCGCAGGTCAGCCAAACGAGCGGCGTGCAGACGCTGCCGATCAGTAGCATCTCTCGCAACCGGATGCAGCCAAGGCAGACGTTCAATGAGGACGCCTTGGCGGATCTGGTGGCCAGCGTCAAGCTCCACGGGGTGTTACAACCCCTGCTGGTGCGTCCGTCCGCCGACGGCTACGAGCTCATTGCTGGCGAGCGCCGCCTACGCGCCTCCAGTGCGGCCGGGCTGCGCGAGGTGCCGGTCGTGATTGTCGAGGCCTCGGATATGAGCAGCCTCGAAATCGCCCTGATCGAGAATCTGCAGCGCGAGAACCTCAACCCGGTCGAGGAGGCCGAAGGGTACCGCGAACTGTCCGAGAGCTTCAGCTTGACGCAGGAGGAGATCGCCTTGCGAGTCGGCAAATCGCGTGCCACGGTGGCCAATGCCCTGCGCCTGCTGGCCCTGCCGGATGAGGCGCGGGCCATGCTGGCGGATGGCCGCATCTCCACCGGTCATGCCAAGGCCCTGCTCGCCCTTGAGATCCCCCAAGAGCAGATCCTGATGGCGCGGCGCATTGTGGATGAAGGGCTTTCCGTGCGGGCGGTTGAGAAGCTGATCCGCCGCTCGACCCTCGCCCCGGTGCGGCCCCGGGCGGCCCGTCCCGATCTGCCCGCCAGCCATATCCGCGATCTTTCCGAAAAGCTGCATTCCCACTTCGGGACAAGTATCCGGATCGAACCCTGCAAGACCTTCGCCAACGGGAAGAAGGGCAAGGGACACATCGAAATCGACTTCTTTTCGAATGATGATCTGGATCGGGTCCTGGCCTTGCTGGGGCTTGAGAGTGATAATGAGTGATGGACGGCGACGGGCGTGCCTGATGGCATTGGTGTTCGTGATCGGTTGCAGGCCGCCGGTAAAGACCGCCGCGCCCCCGATTGACCTGGCAGCACTGGATGGTCAGCAGGCGTTCGCCTATGTGAACGATCTGGTGACCCTTCATAGTCCGCGAGCCTCGGGGACGCCCGCCGCCGAAGCGGCCGCACAGTGGATTCGCCAGACCATTGCCCCGTTCACGGATACGGCGGTGGTTGATCCGTTCACGGATCTCACCCCCGATGGCAAGTTAATCTTCCGGAATGTCATCGCCACCCGTGAAGGTACCGGCGCGGATGTCGTCATCCTGGCATCCCACATCGACACCAAACGCGGAATCAGTAATACCTTCCAGGGTGCCAATGATTCCGGTTCCAGCACCGGACTGCTGATCGAACTCGCCCGTGTGCTACATGGCCAGCCACGGTTGCCGTTCAGCGTCGTCTTCGCTTTCTTGGATGGCGAGGAATGCATCGACAAGTACGGACCGCAGGACGGCTTGCACGGCAGTCGTCGCTACGCCGCGCAACAGGAACGTGAAGGGCGACTGAGCACGGTTCGCGCGGTGATCATCCTTGATATGATCGGCGACCGTAACCTGAACGTCACCCTGCCGCGCAACACCACCCGTTCCCTCGTCGCGCTGGCGCTGCAGGCCGCCGCCGCCGAAGGCATCCGCCACCAGTTCGGGCTGGCATCGTATGCGGTCATCGATGACCACGTCCCGTTCCATGAACGCGGCCTGCCCACACTCAACCTGATTGATTTTGAATACGGCAGCGCACCCGGCCGGAATGACTACTGGCATACCGAGCAGGATGCCCTTGAGCACATAGCCGCCGAAAGCCTGCACAAGATCGGACGAGTGACCCTACGCATCCTAAACGCCCTGGCCACGCCCTGAACTCCCGCTCGCTGTGGAGTGTACCCATCCGTCCGCCAGTTGCGTGACCAGTCGGGTTCCCGGCGGGGCCTGATCGGCGCGTTTCAGGATGTCCCCGCTATCGAGTCGGGTCACCGAGTAGCCACGCTGCAGCACAGCCAGTGGATTAAGCACCCGCAACTGCAGGGTCAGCCGTTTGACATCCTGGCGCCGTGCCTGGTTTTGCACGCGCAAGGTATAAGCCATTTTATCACTGGCGGTCTGCAGGGTCTGGCGGCCTTCCTGCACGGCATAACGCGAGCGCTGCTGAAGGCGGACGCTAACCCAATCGAGTGTCTGCTGACGGTTTTGCAACGCATCGCGCAGTCGCCGCCGGAGCCGTTCGTCGGCCTGCTCCAGACGTTGCCGATGGCGTGCTACCGCATTCGCGGGCTCCCGGAACACATAGCTGCCCGCCGCCTGGGCAAGCCGGTGGCGCAGCGCATCCACCCGCCGCCGGAGCGCGGCCATCTGCCGCCGCTGCAATTCCGCCAGGCTTGCCTGGAACGATTCCTTGCAGCCCACGACCAGTTCCGCCGCCGCCGAGGGCGTCGGTGCCCGCAGGTCGGCCACGAAGTCGCTGATCGTAAAATCAATCTCGTGCCCAACGGCGGAAATGACCGGGATGCGCGAACGGGCAATGGCGCGAGCGACGATTTCCTCGTTGAAACACCACAGATCCTCGAGGCTACCGCCCCCGCGCCCGACAATCAGCACATCCAGCCCGCCGATGGCGTTGAGCCGGTCGATCGCGGCGGCGATCTCCTCCGCCGCGCCATCCCCCTGCACCTTGACGGCGGCCAGCAGCAGGTGCAGGTTCGGGAAACGGCGGGTCACCACGTTCAGGATATCCCGGATGGCCGCCCCGGACGCCGATGTGACCACCCCGACATGCTGGGGCAGCAAGGGCAGGGGACGCTTGCGTTCAGCGGCAAAGAGCCCTTCCTCGTTGAGCTTTTTCTTGAGCGCCTCGAAACGTGCCTGCAGGGTGCCCTGTCCGCCCTCGGCCAGGGTCCGGACCATCAACTGGTAATTGCCCCGCTTCTCGTAGACGGTAATCTCGCCCCCCGCCCGCACGAGCATCCCGTTGCGCGGGACAAAGCGCAGCAGGCGCTGGCTGCCCTTGAACATGACCGCGCCGATCTGAGCCTCTTCGTCCTTGATGGTGAAGTACAAGTGACCCGATACCGGCTGGCTCAAGTTGGAGATTTCCCCCTCGACCTCGACCGTGCTGAAGCCCGTCTCCAGGGCGCTTTTGATACGCCGCGTGAGCTCTGTCACCGACATCGCCCGCCGTTCCCCGGTCCTCCCGCTGTCCTGAGTTCCTGTCATGATCAACCCTTTCGCACATTCACGCTGGGATCATCCTAAAGGGTCGGCGGGGTTTGTTCAAGCGCGGTTGTGAAGAACCCAATCAATTGCCGCCCTTGGGGCTCGGACGGTAGACCTCGTTCCAGTCTACCCCTGCAGTCCTGATATATTCCCAGCATATCCGGCATAGTGTCCAGTGCCAACAGTCTCACTCATGTTTTATTCTCGATCATTTGTGCAAACAAATCGCCTTTCCTTGCTGTTGCTTTAGGGTTGTGGATGTGGTATAAACGCTTTCAATGTTCGGGTTGGTAATGTCGGGTATGGAGGATAAACGGATGATAACGAGTCGGATCAGGACGAATGAATGGCAGGCGGTATGCCTGTGTGCGGGGTTGGGGATGTCGTTTGCGCTCGGTGTAGGCTGCAAGCGCGATACGATACCGGAGCCGCCAGTGCAGACGCCAGCCCCTGAGGCCCCTGCTGAACCCGTAAAGGATGCTGCGTTGCAGACAAACGATGCGGTCCTGCCTGCGGAACCGGCGGATGTCCAGGCCGTGCCGGAAACCAATACCGTGCGGGTTCTCACGGAGGATGAGGCGCTGATCGCCGTCCGAGCCATCACGGATGTCCGTGAGCGCGGCTTGCGTGTCGGCGTCGTGAACAAGGCCAGCGGGAGCTCGGCTCTGCTCTCGATTGGGAACGTCTTTGCTGACCACACGCTGATCGGTTTTGATGCGGAGCGCGATGTGGTGGTGTTTCTCTGGCAGCAGGCGCATGTGGGGATCCCCTTGAGCGCGGCAAGTCCGGCGCATGCGGACGTGAAACCACCGGCGGGGACTGAGGCGGCAGGGAATGAGGCGGCGGGGCCGATGGGACCTCCCCCCGAACGCATCGATCTGAGCGATATTGACCAGGATCATTTTGAACCCACCGAGGACGAGAAGACCAAGGGGATCGATCCCAACAATGCGGAGACCTGGCCTGAAGGGTATCGAGGCCCTGTGATTGAGCGCTTGATCGAGAAGCAGCGTGCAGCCGGCATTGAGCCCGAAATGGCTCCGCCCGGCATTTTCCCGACGACAGAACCGTGATCGCCAGAGGCTACTCCCCGGATTTTATAGCATTATTTTTTGCACGTTTTTTCTTTGCGCTAACGCGGGTTATACAGTAGTGTTAATCAACTGGACATATCCTAAGGGGTTAGATGGCGATTACCGAAGGCATGTAGCGGGGGTGAAAAGTCCGATAAAAGAGGGGGCGGAACCATGGTCAGGAAAAATGTTTTTTTGGCAGCGGTAGCGGTTCTTTTTACTGTTGCGGTTCAGCACGTCGGTGCCCAGGTGAATCCGGCCGATGGTCGAATCCCGCCCGAAGGGCAGCTCCGTGTGCGCCGGTTTATCGGCATTGGCCCGCGGGCTAGGGAACAGGCGCCCTTTTACCAGACCAATCGTGGGGCGGCCGCCAAGCGTGCCCAGGATTGGCATGTCGTATCCGTGTTTTACGATACGGCACCGGAGTGGATTGAAGAGTTGCTGGTTCAGTTCCATGTGCTTTCAGAACTACAGGATCCGGTGACTAAGCAGAAGCGGTATTCCCTTTATAAAAAGTCAGTTCGCTATGTGGACATTGAGAAAGGGAACGATCACCGAGCCATCGTGTTCCTGAGACCTGCGGCGATCAAGCGTTTTGGAGAGGTGGTCGCCAGTGCGGCCGTCATTACGCTTGATGGCAAGGTGGTTAACGAGCAGAACGAGACGAAAATTCCGATGCCTCCCTCCTGGTGGAGCAATCCGGCCGTCCTGGACAGCCCCACATTGACTGTGCGCGAGGGGTATCTGTTGAATCAAATCGAATCGCCCTGGGCGTTGCTCAATCCGGATGATTACGAGGTTATAAAGTAGTCTATGTTTGAACGTGACAGAGTGCTTACCCTGGATCTGGGTGCCAGCAAGATCGTGCTGGCCGAGTTTCAGGTGATCAAGGGCCAGAATCCAGTGCTACTGCGTTACGGGATTCGCCCGATTGAGGGCGAAACCGCCAGTGAGTCGGACCGCCTGGCCTACATTGTGACGGCGATCCAGGATGTCATGCGCAACGAGGGCATTCATCCGGCACCGGTGCTGATGACCGTGTCGGGACAGGCGGTGTTCCCCCGTTTTGTCAAGTTGCCGTCGGTCGGTCGGGATAAGCTATCCCAGATCATCCAGTATGAGGCGGAACAGAATGTGCCGTTTCCTATGGAGGAGGTTGTCTGGGACTACCAGTTGCTCGGTGGGGGCGATACCGATGAGCTGAATGTGATGTTGGTGGCGGCGAAGATCGAGAACATCAAGCGGTTGACGGATTGCGTACAGGCGGCAGGGCTGGAGCCCGAGATCGTGGATGTCTCGCCCATGGCGCTGTATAATGCGGTCCGGTTCTGCCAGCCGGAAATCGAGGGCTGCCTGATGGTCCTGGATATCGGAGCGCGTTCGTCCAATCTGATCTTTATCGAGCAGGATCGAATCTTCAGCCGTAGTATTCCGGTGGCCGGCAATGCCGTGACCCAGGAATTGATGAAGGAGTTTGAAGTCGGTTTTGAGGAGGCCGAGGGAATCAAACTGGAGCACGGGTTTGTAGCGTTTGGCGGTGTCTATGCCGGGCCGGATAACGAGACGGCCGAGCGGGCATCGAAAATCATCCGTTCGGTGTTGACGCGACTGCACGCAGAGGTCAACCGTTCGATCAATTTCTACCGCAGCCAGCAGGGCGGTAGTCCACCCGATGTGGTGCTGTTAACGGGGGGGTCCTCGTTGATCCCGCACCTGGATACATTCTTTGCGGATAAACTCAAGGTGTCGGTTGATTTCTTTAACCCATTTGTGGCGATATCGGTAACTCCCGAGTTGGATGGCGAGCGACTGGAAGCGGATCGCCAGAGCCTGGGCGAGGTTGTCGGTCTGGTGTTGCGGCGGATGGGGGAATGCCCGGTCGAGATCAATCTGATGCCCCCCGAGTTGGTAGCCATGAAGGTGTTCCAGCGTCGCAAACCGTATTTCGCACTGGCGGCGGCCGGGGTGGTGGTCACAATGCTGATCTGGTGTCTATACTTCATCAAGCTAAGTTCTGTGGTTGAGCAACGGGTGGCACGGGTGAAAAGCAGGGTTTCTGACCTGGGGCAGATGCGCTCGCAGTTGGCACAACAGGCGGAAGCGCGAACGCAGGCGGTCTCGAAACTGGCGGAAGCCACGGATCTGGTCGCCAGCCGGACGCAATGGAGTGAGGTGCTGGCGGCGATTCGCGAATGCCTGCAGCAGGGGATGTGGTTGACCGATGCCTCCCCGGTCGTCAGCGGCTCCCAGATTCAGCGGATCGATATCACGGTTCAGGCCTTCACCGATCGCCTCGAGGACAATGCACAAGGAACGGCCTCCGAGCGATTCCGGAATCAGCTTCGGGCACATGCGCTCTTCAAGGAGAACTGCGAGATTCTAAAGCTCAACTATGAAGGTGCGTATCGGACGTGGTTCTCGATCAGCCTGGAGTTGGAAAATCCGATCCGAATCCAATAAACTATGAAAAAATCCCAGATCATTACCCTCTCCCTATGTGGTGCTGGTGCGGTTGCGCTTCTGGCAGCCGGTTTTGTGCTGTTTAAGAATGTGTCCCGGTTCAATGTCGCCAACAAATCCCTGGAGAATGCAAAGCGCCAGTTGGCTGCCGTTTATAACGAACCGGTGTTTCCTTCGGCAGATAATGTTACGCGGGAAAGGGAAAACACAGAAAACCTGTTGACGTGGTTCGACGAGCTGGCTGGGGAACTGGGCCGAGGCAAGGCCGCCCTGAAAGATGGCACCCCGGCGCAGTTCATCGCTATACTGGAGCGGTTCCGCTACGGGTTGCAGCAGGCCGCAAAGGCGGCAGGAACGGAGATTCCGCCACAGTTCGCGTTTGGGTTTGATCGTTATTCCGGCACGGGAACATTGCCCAGCCCGAGCGATGTTCCCCGGCTGACGGAACAGTTGGAGCTGGTTGCCCGGATGTGCAAGATCCTGTTTGACAACCGGGTAAAGACCATTCGACTGGTTGAGCGCGCTGTCTTTGAGGAGGGTTCATCTGCTGTGGCGGGGTCAGCCACCCCACCCGCCGCTGGGGAAGGGCTATCCCGTCGCCAAGCGGCGGGGCAGGCCGCTGTATCGGCTGTTGTGGCCCTGGCTCCGGTGGATGTCCGGCAGGCCGGTATCGTGCAGCCGGGGTCACTTTATGGCAAATACCGCTTTGTGCTCGAGTTCAATGCCAAAGAATCCACCTTAGTCGGGATCCTCAACGCGCTGACGGCAAGCCCCTCGTTCACGGTGGTGAAGGTGTTACGTTTGAGCAACGATGTTCCCGTGCTGATGCCTGATCGGGCGGCATCCCCGGCTGGCAGCGGCACGGAACCCATGTCTGGCGGTGTTGAGGGTGAGCCCCCAGCCGTCGCGCCTGATCTTGCAACCTTGCGGCTGGGGCCCAACTATCCGGTTTGCGGGCTTGAAATGGAAGTGCCGATGCGGGTTCGTCTGGAATTGGATGTATTCAAATTCAAGGGAGAGTCCAATGAATCTGGGGGATAGCCGTCTGGTTTCAAATATCAAGGCGCACTATGACAAGGTGCTGGCCCTAGGGGTGCTGCTGGCCTTGGTGGTATCCTTGCTGCTGCTTGGGCTCCGGGTGCATGCGATGAGCAAGGCGAATGCCGCTTTTGAGCGCTGGCTCAGCGGCTTGGTAGCCGCCAATCCAGAAGCGGCGCTGGTGGATGCGGTAGCGTTCGAGAATGCCAAGGCATCGCTAAAATCACCCTTTGTGCTGGCTCAACCCGGCTTGACGAACGGCGTGCCGTGGATGTTTGTCCCGGAAACCCGGTTCAACTGTCGTGAGTGCCGGCATCCGGTCGCGATCGAGGCAACCGTTTGCCCCTTCTGTAAAATAGACGTACTGCCCCCCGAAAAGATCACTCTTGATCATGATAATGATGGGATGCCTACAGACTGGGAGCGTCGTTATGGCCTGGATTCGGCGGATGCATCGGATGCCCAGAAGGATCTTGACGGAGACGGGTACGCGAATCTTCAGGAGTTTGTGGCCGGCACCGATCCGTCCGACCCGGGAAGCCCGGAAGCCGTCGAGCGCTTGAGGCTCGACCGCATCACCGAGGTGCCCTTTGCGATACGGTTTAACAGCCGTGTGCGCAATGCGGACGGCGGGTATAAGTTCGGGTTGAATTACCGGCTGAAAGGCCAGACACAAACCGATTTTGTAGAGATCGGCCAGACGATTGCTGGCTATAAGGTGGAAAAGTACGAGGAAAAAGTGGTCCCGGCGGTACCCCCGAAAATGAGCAGGGAAGACCAGTCCGAGTTAACGCTAGTGAGCCCGAAAGGGGTTGCGATTGTCCTCGTCAAAGATCGCCCCGTTTCCAATCCCGAGTTGACGGCGCATCTGTCGATTAGCCTGAGAGGTACGGAGGTGCCCTACGTCGTTCAACAGGGGGATCGGTTAGAGGTGGTGGGGAAAGCCTACACAGTGATTGGGATTGACGGAAAAGCACAACATGTGATAATCAAGAACGAGATTACCGGTGAACAGAGAACCATCCGGCAGGTGAATGTTGTTGAGCAGGCGGAGAAGCATTTTGAATAGGTGAACGTCGAGGCGGTAACGTGATTTAGTGAGTGAAGATCGAAGGAGTGATACCATGATGCGGGAATTTCGCAAAACCAAGGATCTGGGCAGTGTTGTGCTAGTGGCACTTTGGCTGGCCGGTTCCGTAACAGCGCAAGAGTTGATCGACGAAGACAGCCTGTTTGCCTCTGAAGAAGTGACCCTGACCGATGCGGTCGAAGGCAAGCTTCCGGCGGCCGCACCAGCAGCGGCCGCCAGTGATGATTTGTTGGGGGAATTGCTTGGCGAAGCGGTTACGCCTGCAGAAGCCCCGCCAGCGGAACCCCTGCCAACGAGCCTTGATGCCGTTGTTGAGGGGGTAGCGGCAACCCCGGATGCGAGCGTTGATAATTTTCCGCTGGACGCTGGCGTTAGCGCAGATACGGTTGTGTCGGAAATGCTTGAGACCGGTGATCGCGAGGCGGCTGTCGAAACCCCGCCAGCTCCCCCCCCTCCAGCACCTGCAGCAGCGCCTGCCGCTGATGAGAATCTTGATGCGCTCTTCGGTGCCATGGCCGGTGAAGAGCCGGACGTAACGGCTGCTGCTGAATCAACGTCGGCGGTGACTCCGGTTGCCTCCGCCCCGGTCGAAGAGAAGGGGGCACCTGAACCGGCGGTGGCCGCTGCCGAGGGTACACCCGCGCCAGCCCCCGCCGCAGATGACGCATTCGGTGATCTTTTCGGAGGCACGGAAGCGGTTGCTGAACCCGCCGCCGTGGCGCCTGAACCCGCCGTGGCACCTGAACCGGCGGTGGCCGCTGCCGAGGGTACACCCGCGCCAGCCCCCGCCGCAGATGATGCTTTCGGTGATCTTTTCGGAGGCACGGAAGCGGTTGCTGAACCCGCCGCCGTGGCACCTGAACCTGCCGTGGCCGCTACCGAGACACCCGCGCCAGCCCCCGCCGCAGATGACGCTTTCGGCGATCTTTTCGGAGGCACGGAAGCGGTTGCTGAACCCGCCGTGGCACCTGGGCCGGTAGTGGCCGCTGCGGAAGGTACGCCAGCGCCTGCCGGCGACGATTTTGATGCTCTAGTGGGATCGCTGACAGAGGGTGAGGAGGCCGCCGTACTCGCGACCACCACCGAGCCTGCCCCGGCAGTCCAGCCAGAGGTGCCCGCGTCCACAGAGGATGGTATGGCACTGGATGATGACATGTTCAAATCATTGGTTGATGATGCCAAGAAAGATGATATGCGTAGCGCACCCGCTAACGCGGCTTCGGAGGTAGCCGCTGACCCTTTCGTCGGTGGTTCTCCGGTCGCTCAAGGTGACGGGGGAACGCCTTCTACTGTTGACAAATTCATGCAACCCGAGGTGGCAGTAGGCACCGAGGTGGTTGCTGGCACCGAGGTGGCTGCTGGTGGTGCGGCCCGCGGGCAGCTACCGCAAGATGCCATTGCGTTCGAGGAAGCGGAACGACTGAAACGCGAGGCGAAAGAATATTATGCGACCAGCGCGTTGAGCGGGGCGCAGCAAGCCTTGCGTGAAAAGGATTATCCCCGGGCAATCAAGCTTTACGAGGAAGCGCGTAACAACTTACCCAAGCGCCCCGAGACGGAAGAGGCCCGAGCCCGGACGATAAAGGGGCTGGGCGCAGCCTACTACCTGCAGGCCTTGTCTCAGGAACGTGCTGGCGACCTTGAGAACGCCAAGATCTCTGCCAGTAGTGCAGTAAAATTCGGGTATGTACGTGCGGAAGAATCCGTGGTACGCATCCAGAGCAAGATTGATGCGCCACCGGTCGCTCCCGTTCCCCCCGCAAAGCGTCGCTGGAAGGACGAGGACTATAAGGTGACCCAGTCCCAAGTCAAGGAGTGGCTCAAGCGCGGGCGCGAGGCGTATCTGACGGGTGAGTACGAACAGGCGATCCTGCATTTCGAATCCGTTCTGAAGCGTGATCCCGAGAATAAGGAAGCAATTCGGTTGATGCATTCGGCAGCCAATAAGCAGTATGACCGCTCTTCCATGGAGCTGGCGGCGACATCGGCCCGCATGATGGCAACGGTTCGCGATACGTGGAACCCGCGGCAATATGGCTTGCATGAAGTGCCGATCGATATTAACGTCGGTACGCAAACCACAAAGCCCGGTGATGAAACTCAGCGTCAAGCGATTTTGAACAAGATGTCCAAGATCCGCATTCCCGAGATTGAATTTCGCCAGGCCAATTTCCGCGATGTGATCATTTTCCTAGTCCAGCAGAGCCGGGATTTTGATCCAGAACCGGACAAGTCGAACAAGAAAGGGGTCAATATCATCCTGAAATTGGAAAGCGATATTGCTGCAGCGGCAGGAGGCTCTGCAGCAGTCCCGGATCCCTTTGCAACCCCCGAAGCACCCGCCGATGGTGGCGGCGGTGCTGCTGGAGCCGATTCGCTGATCACCTTCAGTGCGCTGGATATTACCCTCAAGGAAGCGTTGGATATCGTGGTTGAGATGGGCAAGCTGAAGTACCTGGTGCGTGGCAATGCGGTCATGGTTATGCCCGTTAATGCGCCATCGGGAGATATTGAACATCGGTGGTATGATGTGCTGCCAACGGCAATTGAACGGTTACAGCAATTGAGTTCGGCGGTGGTTGGTAATGCGGGGCCTCGTGGCGGTTTCGTCACGGATGCACAGCCTAGTGCCCCAAACGAGGAAGTTGACCTTAAAGTGTTTTTCCAAGAGATGGGCGTTGACTGGCCGGATAAATCATCCATCAAGTTTGTGCGTGCGCTGGGGAAGTTAGTGGTCGCCAATACCCTTGAGAACCTGACGGTCTTTGAGAAAGTGCTCTCCATCCTGAACGTGGTGCCTTATCAGATCGAGATCGAGGCTCGGTTTATCGAGGTGGCCCAGTTGGATGTGGATTCCCTCGGGTTGGAATGGCTTTTGAACGATAATTGGGAAATTGCACAGAAGAAGGGTTCCGCAGGATCGCCTTTGGGAGCGCGGGAACAAATCCGAATGGACTCAAGTGCGGCGAATGGTGGTTTTACCGCTGGAAATCGGTATCTGTCGGCCGATGGGTTGACCGGTCCGGGAGGGGTTCCGATCATCGATCAGGTGGCCAGCATAACCAGTGTGCTGACGAACCCTGAACTGACAATGGTGCTTCATGCGTTGCAGCAGCGCGGTGCCACGGATCTGCTGTCTGCGCCAAAGATCACAACCCAGTCCGGACAGCAAGCCACCATCAGGGTGGTGACCGAGTATATCTATCCGACCGAATTTGAAACTTCGGGAATTGGCGGGAGTACCACCACTACGTCGGGTAACAATAACGCAGGCGGTGGCGTTGTTGGTGCGGTGGTTACGCCGAGCAACTTCCAGATGCGTGAGGTGGGTGTGATTCTTAAGGTAACGCCATCGGTCAGTCCAGAAGGTCAGATGATTGATTTGGAACTGAATCCTGAAGTGGTATCCGAGCCGACGTGGCGTAATTATGGGTCAACCTATACGTCGTATGATCCCAACGGTAATCCGGTGATTCAGTCCCTGAATATGGAACAACCGTTCTTCCATACTCGTCGGCTGGAGACCAAGCTTTTGATTTACAACGGAGCCACCGTGGTGATGGGCGGCATGATCACGGAAGTCCGCCGCGAGGTGGATGACAAGATTCCGCTGCTTGGAGATATTCCCTTGGTGGGCAGGCTTTTCCGGAGCCAATACGAGTCGAGTGAGAAGCGTAATCTGCTAATCTTTGTAACGGCTCGGCTAGTGGACCCCTCGGGACGGGCATTGGATCGTGAACGGGTTGGCATTGGCAAGGCGCTGACCGAGCGCATCGCGGCAGGCGAACAGCCTGTAAACTAAGGCTGTTGATGGCTGATTCGAGATTGCTCCTGGTTGATGGGTTGGCCGGTGCCTACCGTTATTTCTATGGCATCCGGGAGCTTTCCAGTAAATCGGGAGAGCCCACGAATGCGGTCTTCGGCTTTATCCGTATGATGCAGCAGCTTGCCCGTCAGTGGCAACCCACGCATTGGGCCGTCGTGTTTGATGGCGGAACGCCACCCGCCCGCCTGGCGCTTGTGCCTGATTACAAGGCCAACCGCAAGCCGATGCCGGACGCCTTGCGGGCGCAGCTCCCTGTGCTGAACGCCTACCTTGATGCCGCCGCCATCCCCCACCTGCGGCTGGATGCCTGCGAGGCGGATGACGCCATCGCCACCCTGGCCCAGGCCGCCGCGGCAGACGGCTGTGACGTACTGATTGCCACCGGTGACAAGGACTTGTTCCAGCTCGTTAATGAGCGCGTGCGGATTGTCCCGGTAACCGGAGAGTCGGTCGCCATGGATGCGGCCGCTGTGCGGGAGAAGACCGGTGTGGAACCGACTCAGATTCCGGATTGGTTGGCCTTGACCGGGGATGCGGCGGATAATATCAAGGGCGTTTTGGGTGTGGGCCCCAAAACTGCCGCCAAACTGCTGACTACTTGGCATAGCCTGGAGGCGGTGTATGCACGGATCGATGCGGTGGAACCTCCGAAACTGCGCAAAACGCTGGAGGATGCCCGCGACATCGTGACCCGTAATCAACACATGGTTCGATTGGATGTCCACGTGGAGGGTGTTGGTGCTTGGTCTACCATGCGTCGGGTGCCTGAACCCATGAGTCCCTTGCGTTCATTTTATGAGCGTTACGACCTGCATGCGTTTATCAACGCCCTGAGGTCGCCGGAGCTGTTCTAGCCGCACTGGCTGCCGGCCGCTTCGCCGCACTCAGCATCCGGACCAGTACAATTTCCATGATCAGTTCCGGCGGTACACGGCTGGAAACCATCTGTTCGTGCGCCTGGGTGATCTGGCGCTGGCAATAATCCAGGCGTTTGCGCGAAAAACCAGCGGCCTGCCCCGCCAGGATCGAGATGCGGACCGGATGCATGCGGCGGGGATCGTTGTCCATCTCCTGGGAGAATGCCTGCTCGACCTCGGGGGTGAGTGTGGCCCAGGTATAAGCGTCACGCGAACCTGCCGATTTGCGCGTGATCCAGCGCCGGTCGATCGCCTCACGGTAGATGATCAGGTCACGGATCCGTCGCTCCAGGTTGATCACCAGTCCCATCAGATTCTGACGCTGGAAGATCAGTTGCCGCAGGATGCGCAAGGTTTTCGGTAGATCACGATCGGCGAAGGCATCCGCCAGATCAAAGAACTCGGCTTCGCGTGAGGCACTGACAAACATGGCGATGTCGTCCATCGCGACCGTGGTGCGGGGGCCGATGGCCACCGCCAGCTTTTCAAGCTCATTGAGGATCAGCCGTGTTTCCAAGCCAACCTTCTGTTGGAAGGCTTCCTTGACCACCGTTGACATCTTGAGCTGCTTTTCACCGAGCAGGTGATCCAGTCGTTGCATCACGGCGGTATGGTCACTGGCGTACTTATCCTCGGGAATTTTGAACTCGTGGACTTCGCCCGCCTTGCCGCATGCCTTGAAAAAGGCGCGCCGCTTGTCGATCTCAGTGGCGGTGATAATCAAGGTCACCCCGGGCGGCATCCCCGCCTTGATCTTTTCCGTAAGCCGGGCCACCTCGTCCTGGACGGTGGTGGACTGACCAGTACGGTTATCGCCAAAAAACGTCGCATTTTCCAGCAGGATGGTCTTTTCCTCGCAGAACAGACCCAGCGCGTTCATGGCCGATAGGCATTTACGAATGGCGGTCTGTGCCGCCTCGACCTTGTCCACGGCACCATCAATCCGTTCGAGCTGGATGTCGGCGTCCGTCGGATTCTTGATACACTCCTTGAGGATCGACTTGACCTTTTCTGACACCAGGTAATCGTCATTCCCGTAGATAAAATAAAATCGGTTTGCAGGCATGTGTTCAAGCCTAGCGTGTTTCGGGTTGCAGGCAAAGCAGAAATTATCAATCTTTTTGCTGTGCTATCGCGACAGATGATGTATAAATCCGGGATGCCAACAGAATCACAGAATCCAGTCCGTATCGCCGTGGGCGGGGCTTATCTTCCTGCCTCGCAGATTGACCAGCTCCGCCAGGAGGCGTCCGCCTTGCTGGTGGATAGCGACCTTTCAGATCGCCTGGCTGGTGAAATACCGGTCATGGCGCACGGGACGGACGAGGAGGCCACCCTGCTGCGGTTGCTGGATGTGGTGGGGGGGCGTACGCAGGTTGGCTTTGAGCGGATGCGCCGCCCGCCCGCGATGGGTCTGCGGGGGCGGATCCTGGAGGCTGTGCGGCGGGTGCTCTGGGGCTTGATGCGCTGGCCGCACGACTGGCTGGCCTTCCAGCAGAATGCCGTGAATGAGCAGGTCATCCGGCTGCTGACACTGGAAGTCCAGGCCCGCCGCCGGGAAGCCGCCGCCCTGCGCCTGCGCCTAGATGCCCTGCAGCACGAGGTGGAACGGCTAATCGCGGACAGGCCCGGCTCGGAGGCAGGAGGGATGCCGCCATGTTAACCCGCCGGATTGACCAGCTTGTGGGCGGCTATGCCGATGGCGATGCCATCTCGCAGGAAGCGCGCTATATGCGCGACGTGTTGCGCCGCCGCGGATTTCAAAGTGATATCTACGCCTCGGCGGCACACATCGCCCCGGCTCTGAAGGGCGATGCCCTGCCGTATGAACGATTTGATCCATCCGCGCCCGACGCCGTGATTTTTCATTTCTCGACCGCTACGCCGGCCACGGGGCTCTATGCATCGGCCAGGGGATTGCGCATCCTGCGTTACCACAACATCACCCCGTCCGTGTATTTCGAGGGGGTCGACGACGCGGTCGCCGCCCAGTTGCGGCAGGCGCATGACGAACTGGCACAGGCCGTCGGGCAGAGCGATCGCTGCTGGTCGGACTCGACCTATAATGCGCAGGATATTGCAAGGCTGGGAGGGGGGGCGTTTTCCGAGGTGATGCCGCTGTTCTTCTCGCATGAGGAATTCGCGGGTGGGCAGGATGCCGCCCTGCAGGCGGCGTTCGGGGACGACCTTTGCAACTGGCTTTTTGTGGGCCGGATCGTACCGAACAAGGGCATTGAGGACCTGATTCAGGCTTTCGCCTGGTATCATCGCTGCCTGAACCCGCGCAGCCGGTTGTTGATCGCCGGGTCTGAGGCGAGCTGTCCACCGTATTACGGGATGCTGCGACTACTGGCGGCACGGCTGGGACTGATGAATGTCTGTTTCACCGGGTTTGTCTCCACGGCCGGGCGGCATACGCTCTATCGGTGTGCGGACGTCTTTGTGACCGCCAGTCGGCATGAAGGCTTCTGTCTCCCGCTGATCGAGGCGATGGAATGCGACGTTCCCGTGGTAGCCCGCGATGCGGGCGGAATGCCTGAGGCGCTCGGCGAGGGCGGGGTGCGCTTCGATGGACTTGATGCGAGGGAACTGGCCCTGCTGGTGGCCCGTGTGACGGACGCAGGACCGCTGCGGACGCAGGTCCTGGCATCGCAGCAACGGCGGCTGGAATCCTTGCACGGGCGGCGCGGGGATGAGGAACTGATGCAACGGCTTGAAAAGCTGTTGGCGAGTAGAAAGAGGGACTCGTGAAAGCGGCGATTTTTGATTTGGATGGTACGCTCATGGATACCGAGATCCTATGGGTCAAGGGAACCTGGCAATATTTACAGCAGCACGGATGTGCGCTGACGTATGACGAGCTCCTCGGGATTGTGTATGGCCGTTCCTGGCGGCACGTTTACTCGGAAATCATGCAGCGCTGTCCCTCGCTGGGGGTGACCATGCCAGCGATGGAAGTGGCATTGCGCCAGCAGATCCATGCGCTTCGCCAGGCGCACGGGGACATCATCATCCACAGTTCCGTCGCCTTGTTGAAACGCCTGGCGCAGGATGTGCCGGTGTGTATCGTCTCCGGATCGCCCTGTGCGGATATTGCCGATGCCGTTGAGCGGATGGGTATCGGGCCGGATCTCCAGTTCTTTATCGGCGCCGAGGAGTACGGTCCGGGAAAGCCCGATCCGACCTGCTTCCTCATGGCACAGGAACGGCTGGGTGTGGCAGCGAAGGATTGCGTCGTGTTCGAGGATTCCGCAGCCGGGGTGCGGGCGGCCAAGGCGGCAGGGATGGTTTGCGTGGGATTGGCTCGGCCGGGGTTGCCGCGGCAGGATCTGTCGCCAGCCGACTGGGTCGTCGCCGACCTTGCCGCCCTGGATCCGGCGGCGCTGGCCCGATGACGGGAAAGTTGCGGTCTGATCAAGATTGCCAGTCCTGGGGTGGGTATGGCAGACTAGGGTTTCAGTTTTTAAACGAGAGGGAGGATTCAAGTGGCAAAAGCAGCAAAGACGGCGATTGAGCCGATACGTGAAGAGAACTATCCGGAATGGTATCAACAGGTCATCAAGGCGGCGGAGATGGCCGAGAACAGTGCGGTACGCGGCTGCATGGTGATCAAGCCCTGGGGTTACGCCCTCTGGGAAAACATCCGTGACGGCCTTGACGGCATGTTCAAGGAGACGGGGCACGTCAACGCCTATTTCCCGCTGTTCATCCCGTTGAGCTTCCTTGAGAAGGAGGCTGCGCATGTTGATGGGTTTGCCAAGGAATGCGCGGTGGTCACCCATCACCGGCTCCAGGCCGGTCCGGACGGGAAACTCGTTCCCGCAGGTGAACTCGAAGAGCCGCTGGTGGTGCGTCCCACCTCGGAAACCATCATCGGGGCGACCTATGCCAAATGGGTGCAGAGCTACCGCGATCTTCCGATCCTGATCAACCAGTGGGCCAATGTCGTGCGCTGGGAGATGCGTACGCGCATGTTCCTGCGCACGACCGAATTTCTCTGGCAGGAAGGGCATACCGCCCACGAGACGAGCCAGGAAGCGTGGGAGGAGACCCTGCGCATGCTGGAGGTCTATAAGACCTTTGCCGAGACCTACATGGCCATGCCCGTGCTGACTGGCGAGAAAACCCCCGGTGAACGCTTCCCCGGTGCCGTGAACACCTTCTGCATCGAGGCGATGATGCAGGACCGCAAGGCCTTGCAGGCCGGAACCAGTCATTTCCTCGGGCAGAACTTTGCCAAGGCCTCGGAAATCCAGTTCCAGTCGCGCGAAGGCACCCTGGAGCACGCCTGGACCACCTCCTGGGGTGTTTCCACGCGGCTGATCGGGGGGATGATCATGACCCATGCCGACGACAATGGCATGATCATGCCGCCGCGGCTGGCTCCGTCGCATGTGGTGATCCTGCCGATTGCGCGGACGCCGGAAGACGAAGCCACCGTCTTGGCGCATTGTGACCAGATCGCCGCCCAGTTGCGCACGGTGCAGTACCACGGGCGCCCCCTGAACGTGGTGGTTGACCGGCGCGACATGAATGCCGGTGAAAAGGGTTGGAGCTGGATCAAGAAGGGGATTCCCGTAATCCTGGAGATCGGTCCGCGCGATATCGCGGCGGGCACGGTCTTCGTCTTCCGCCGGGATCGCACGCGCCAGGATCGCTATGGTCAGCCGGCAGCGGAGTTTATCAGCACGGCGGCGGGACTGTTGGACGATATCCAGAAGACCTTGTTTGACCGTGCCCTGGCATTGCGGGCGGCCTATACCCGTGATATCGACGACTGGGACCAGTTCGTTGCCTTCTTTACGCCGGTCAACAAGGAGCAGCCCGAGATGCATGGCGGATTTGCCATGTCGCACTGGTGCGATGGTGCGGATTGCGAGAAGAAGGTCAACGAGGATCTCTCGGTCACCATCCGTTGTATCCCGCTGGACCGGGGCGCGAAAGGCCAGCCCGGTGCCTGCGTGGTGTGCGGGAAACCCAGCACCGGCCGCGTGGTCTTCGCCAAGGCGTATTGATGGATTAGGCGATCGTACGCCGGGCGGAACGGCCGTTCTGACGCAGATCGTCCGTGGCCCAGCGTACTTTCCAGACCCGTACGGCGGCTTCCAGTTGAATGCGCAGCGACATTTTCGAGGTTCCATAACGCCGGTCGGCAAAATAGATGGGAACCTCGCCGATACGATAGTCCAGGCAATGCGCCAAGTGTGCCATTTCGACAAGGAAGATGTAGCCCGTTGACTGGATACGGTCAAGCGGGATGCCCAGCATCGTTTCGCGCCGCCAGAGCCGGTAGCCGGTCGTGACATCGCGCAGATGCAGGCCGAGGATGCTGCGAGCATAGAAGTTGCCCCAGGCCGAGAGCCCTTTGCGCCATATGGACCAGCGTTTATCAACACTTCCGCCGGGGGTGTAGCGGGAGCCCAGCACCATATCGCAGGACTGCAGCTTTTCCAGCATCTGCGGCAGCACCTGAGGGTCGTGCGAGAAATCGGCATCCATCTGCGCGATGGCTTCGGCACCGGCATCCAAGGCGGCCTGGAAGCCCTCGAGATAGGCCGACGAGAATCCCAGTTTACCCGCGCGGTGCAACACCTGCACACGGCCGGGAAATTCGGCCGCCAGCCGGTCGGCGATGGCACCGGTGCCGTCGGGGCTGTTGTCATCCACAACGAGCAGGTGCAGGTCCAGCGGAAGCGCAAACAGCGCGGCGGCCAGTTTGGGCAGGTTTTCGGCTTCGTTATAGGTCGGCGTTACAACGGTTATTTGCAAGGGCGTCTCCAAACATAGGGTTCCTGTTGCTTCATGCTCATAGAACGGCTTTTACAATAATCACCAGGCCCTCGTTAGTCAAGCAAAGCTGAAATTATGTTGCGCGGAGGGGGTTAAAATGGTACCTCGTTCACATCCCTTTTCGGAAGACGGCCGCGATGAGAATCCGGTATCTGGGAGGATCAAGACCATGTTGCTAAACCGATGATTGGAGATTCCTGCTATGCCTGCCAATGCTGCCGACCTTGAACGCCGTTCGTCCGCCACCACGCTGTCCGATATGGAGATCTTTATTTTTCCCGAGTTGATGTTCGGCCTGTTGCTGGCGAATATCATGTCGCCGCGGATCTGGCGCTGGCTTGAGGATCCCTGGTTCGAGGGCATTGAGACCATGACGCCCTATAAGCGGATCACCCGCCTGAAGCAGTACATCATGGATCACTACGACTTCAACCTCGACCTCGACACCTGGGGGCTGACCCGTGCCGAGACCGAGCTGGCGCGCTTCTCGTCATTCATTGACCGCGACGCGCTCAGTCAATCGAATGCCCTTTTCGGCTATGAAGGCGATAAGTATTATTTCGACATCGACATCCGCACGCATTTCGGGCTGGATAAATACGAAGGCAGCGTTATTCCCTACTGGAAAACCGAAACCGTCGAGGCCATGGATGCGTTTGTCCACCGCCCTGGCTACAAGGCGGGTGCTGGGGAATGCGTATCGTTGGCGGCGTTGTACGCCGCCGCCCTGTTCATTGTTGCCCGCATTCCGCTCGACGACATCTACCTGCTGGCGACCCCGCTGCATTCGCAGAACTTTGTCCTCGTCAACGATGGCATCCTCACCAACAACCGCCGTCTGGTGACCAAGAACATGTGGTTTAACGGAACCGCCCTGTCGGCCCAGGCGCGCCGCGCCCTGGAAAACGAGAAGGTGACGATCGTCTCGCATGCCTCCGGACACATCCATACGCTGTATGCGGAGGCGTCGATCGATCCTTCCGCCTATACCCGTTTCAGTACTGCGCTCTCTGTTTTTCTCAAGACTCCGCTGACGTGCGAGCTGCTCGGTAATTTCATGCGCCAGGCCGGGGATATGCAGAAGTGCTTCCAACTGCGCTGGAACCGTAATGGGACGGATCTGTATATCCCCATCGAGAAGGCCTTTGCCTACGAGAATGGCAGTTCCTACCGGATCACCGATAACACCCGGGCCAAGCTGCTCCAGGAGCTGGACAGCGATGTCTTTGAATGCCGCCCCTTGCCTCGGCGCATCGTCCTGAACGATCTTGAGGCGTTCATTACCCAGCATGCGCCAGATATCGACAATCCCGCCGATACCGCCGCCCTGGAAAAGCAAGTCAACTGCGACTGCCTCAACGCCAGCATCGCCATTAAATCGCTCATCCGTTTCTGCAACATCAAGCCGCGCCTTCCGGAGCTCGCAGGCAAGCGCATCAGCCCGCCATCTTGCGCCTTGGAGATCACGGCTGATATGGGGCGTGACGGCATCATCGCCCGCCTGGAACAAATCCGGGGAACGAATCCTTCCGCTGACCTAGCGTTCTACGCCTATCGGGATCTGACCCGAACCCCTTACGAACCGTTCCTCAAAGCCTGCATCGAGCGTAACCCGGTCAGTATCGCCGCCACGGCATCGATGGCCGATGTGGTGGACACGGTGACCCGCCTGGCGGACGACTCCATTTACGACGACGCCGGGCGTCTGGCCCAGCCGGACGAGGTGTGGAACTACCGGCGCGGCGATGGACTTGAGAAGGCACTGCTGCTGGCCAATATCCTCTACCATCGCACCGCAGCCCCCGTCGCTATCGCGATCACGCCCGACACGGTCACCCTGCAAACCGCAGACCAAACCCATACCTTCCCCACCCGCAAAGGCATTCCCCCCGCCCGCTGGCAATATCGTCGTCTTGCACTTGGCGTCGATAGGGTTTAGTATTCGCTGCCATGCAGAGAAAAGATTCATCGGATACCTTGCTTAGCGTCCTGGCGGTTGCCTGTGACGCCGCCGCCATTTTCGGGGGGTTCCTGCTGGCCACCTGGCTGCGCTTCGACAGCGGTTTGTTGTCGGTCGCGATTCCTCCGCCGCCCGGTCTCTACCATCTCTACAGCCTCGGGGGCATCGCCGCCACGGTGGTCATGCTGCTTGTATTCCGAGGCCATGCCCTGTTTGTGCGGCCACAAACGGGTTCGTTTGTCGATAAGATCCCGCGCCTGATCCGGGCCACCGGGGTCGGTACCTTCTGTGCGGCGGTCATGGCCTTTGCCGTGCAGAACGAGGCCGACTTCGCCCGACTGGTCATCGGCATATCCTTTTTTACCATCACCCTGCTGGTGCTGCTCGAGCGCTATATCCTGTTCCGGATCGAATGGAATCTGGCACGGCACTGCCGTACCAAGAGCCATGTGCTGATCCTCGGTGCCGATCATGTCGCCCTGCATGTCACCCGTACGCTCAAGGCGGAACCGATGCTCCGGTCCCAGGTCGTTGGATTCCTGCGCACCCATCTTGAGCCGTCGCATCTGGAGATCCCGCGCGAGCTGATCCTCGGTACCCTGGATGACCTCAAGACCTGTATCCGGGAAAACCGGATTCATGAGATCATCCTGACGGATTCGAGCATCAGCCATGACCGGATTGTGCAGATCCTGCTGCTGTGCGAACAGAGTCTCGTACGCTTTAAGATGGTCCCGGATCTTTTCCGGATCATGACCACCAGCATGGATGTGCAATCGCTTAACGATATCCCGCTGCTGTGCATCAGCCCCTGGCCCCTGGACGGGTTCTGGAACCGGCAGGTCAAGCGGATTGAGGATATTCTGGGCGGACTGGTGGGCTTGCTGCTTTCGCTGCCGGTTCTTGCCGTGGCCGCGATCCTGATCAAGCGCTCATCGCCCGGTCCGGTCTTTTACCGGCAGGAACGCTGTGGCGAGGGGGGGCGTTCCTTTATCTTATACAAGCTGCGCACGATGCCGGTGGATGCCGAGGACGCCACTGGCCCGGTGTGGACGGTGGAAAACGATGGTCGCCGCACACCGGTCGGCCAGGTATTGCGGGAGTACAACCTGGATGAACTGCCCCAGTTCTGGAACGTGCTCAAGGGCGATATGAGCCTGGTGGGGCCGCGCCCCGAGCGTCCGCATTTCGTGGAACAGTTCAAGGAAGCGATCGGCAACTACATGTCTCGGCATGTCTCCAAGCCGGGGATCACCGGGTGGGCCCAGGTCAATGGCCTGCGCGGCAATACCGATCTGCGTGAACGGATCAAGTACGACCTCTACTACCTTGAGAACTGGTCACTGTCGTTCGACTTCAAGATCCTGCTACGAACATTGGTCTCGCGTAAGAACGCCTACTGAAAGATCCTGTCATGCGCGTCATCTACGATCTACAGGCACATACCTTCGGCCCGCATGGCGGTGTGGCCGGCATGATGAACGCGATCATCAGCGGGCTGGCCGCGACGCAGCCGGACTTCTCGGCGCGCCTATACTGTCCCGCCCGGCCCGCCGCCCCGGTGCCATCCGGGCCGCGTATCCGGCGCTGCCATTGGCAGGGACTGCCCGCCGCCATGCGCCGCCAGCCGCCCCTGCGAATGCTGTATCACGGGGCGTCCGAACTCTACTGGCGGCTGCACCCGGCTGACCTTTTTCATCCGTCCTTTTACCCTGAGGATGCCACGCTGCTGCGGCTGCCGACGGTGGTCAATATCTATGACCTTGTGCATGAGAACCAGCCCCTTGCTGATGATGTCCCGGATGTGCAGCGCCTGCTGCTGCTTAAGAAGCGGGCGGTGGAGCAGGCTGCGCGCATCCTCTGTATCAGCCAGGCCACGCGCGATGCCTTCCTGCAGCATTACAAGGCGGATCCCGCGCGTTGCCTCGTTGTTCCGCTGGCTGCCGATACGGTATTCCGGCCCATGCCTGCCGACCGGGCCCGAGCCTTGATCTGCGCGGCATCGCCTGCCATGGATCCCGCGCGTCCGTTCATCCTGTTTGTCGGTACCCGCCACCGCTATAAGAATTTCCATCGGCTGCTGACCGCTTACCGCCGCTGGGCGCGGAACCGGGATGTCGATCTGGTCGTGGCCGGGGCGCCCCGGCGCAGCAGTGATGCCGCCATCGACGACCTTCTGCCTGCGGAGGGGCGCGTTGTCCATATCCCCTATCCGGATGGACAGACCCTGTGTGCGCTTTACAACCAGGCCCGTTTCTTTGTCTACCCATCACTGAACGAGGGCTTCGGCATCCCGTTGCTGGAGGCGATGGCCACGGGCTGCCCGCTGTGTGTGTCCGATATTCCGGTCTTCCGTGAGGTCGCCGCCCCCGTCTCTGTTTTTTTCGATCCGCTCTCGACCGAGGCCATGATGGCGGGGCTGGATGCCGCCTTGGCGTTGCGTGATCATCCTGGCCTGGCCGCCAGCCAGGCGCAGACGCTGGCCCGCTATTCCTGGCAGAAATGTGTTGAAACCGTAGGAGCCTTGTACCATGAACTCCGCTGAACCCATGTTTTCGGTAATTACCTGCTGCTATAACCAGGGTCACTTCATTGAGGACTGCATCCGCTCGGTGCTGGATCAGCATGATGGCCGCATTGAGCATATCATCATCGATAGCGGGTTCGATGAAACGAGGGCGATCTGTGAACGCTATGCGCATGTGCAATACCACTTCCAGCCGCCCGCCGGACAAAGCGCCGCACTCAATTACGGATTTGAATTGGCCCGGGGAGAAATCATTGCCTGGCTGAATGCCGATGATTATTACCTGCCCGGTGCGTTTGAACGCGTGGTAGCGGCGCTGCGGGCCGCACCGGCCAAAACCCTGATCGGGGGCGAAGCACATGTGGTCAATGCCGGACGCGGTTTCATGTGGAAGCTCAAGAACGGACCCGTTCCTTTCTACCGCCTGCTTGCGCATCCGCTGCTTTACCGTCTGCAGGGCTGCACGGCTATGCCCTGTCAACCGGCGGTTTTCTTTCCGCAGCAAATGCTTACCGATATCGGTCTTCTGCGAGCGGATCTGAAGTACGGGATGGATTACGAATTCTGGCTGCGTGCCCTGGAAGGCGGCTATCGGTTCCGGCACATCCGGCAGGTTTTTGCCTGTTACCGCTATCATGACACGTCCCTGACCAGCAGCCATGGGTACGATGCCTTCCTGCCGGAGTGGGAAGCGGTGTCGGCCGCCGTACGCCAGCACCTGCCCCCTGCCCGCCTGCATGCGGCCAACCGGTGGAATCTCTATTTCCGGCTTGAATCGATTATCTACCGGCGGCACCGGCGCGGCATCGAAATCCTGAATCGCCTGCACTGTGACAAGCAGCAATCCTCGCTGCCAGCCTGGGCTCAAGCATCCCGGATCCTGCAGGCGTTCTGGATTGCTCCCTGGCTGATCGCATACACGGGGCTGCGCACGATTCGAGCCCGTCTGGGAGCAAAACGGAGGTTGTCCACATGAATTCGCATGAAACCCAATCGCTGGCACCGCTGGTATCGGTCATCATTCCGGCCTACCATGCGGCCGCGTTCCTAGAGGACACCGTAGGTAGTGTCCTGGCGCAGACGTTCCGTGATTTCGAGCTGCTGATTGTCGATGACGGATCGACCGACCAGACGGTGGCGATAGCGGAGCGTTTTGCGGCGGCGGAACCCGGCCGTGTCCGGCTCCTGCGGCACCCGGGCGGGATCAACCGGGGCGTCTCGGCCACCCGCAACCTCGGCATCCGCGAATCCCGGGGGACATGGGTTGCCTTCCTGGATGCGGATGACCTGTGGCACCCTGAAAAGCTCGCCCGCCAGGTCAGCTTCATGCAGACCCAGCCCGACTGCGCACTGTCCTATACCAGCGCGGTGATCCTGCGGGAAGGCAAGGGGGAGCGCTTTTTGCCCGGGGTCGAGGAGCTGGGTACGGTGCTTCCGCCGGAACCGCGCGTGGTGCTTTTCCACATTATCCTGGTAATGGTGAATTACATCTTTTCGACCGTCATGGTCAAGCGCGAGGCATTGCTTGAAATCGGCGGGTTTGTTGAGAATCTTCCGTTCCAGTCGGAAGATCGCATCATGGTGGCGATGGTGGCGTCCCGTCACCGGATTGCCCGTTGCCCCGAGGTGCTCTGCTGCTATCGTGCCCACGGCGGGAGTTATACGGCCCAGGTGGTGGCGCGCCGGCTGCCCCCTGCGATTTTCTACGATATGCAGGTGTATATCATGCGCTGGTTGCTGCGCGAGAATCTGCATTATGACTGGGCCCGCCAGATCGCCTACAATATCCTGCCGGTGAGTGCGGTGCGGGCGGCATCGTGTTCGTTGAATCTGCACGTGCTGGCGATAGTGGCCAAGGATTTCGCGCAGAGCGTGGTTTGCTTCCCGATGATCCCGTTCAACATGTCGATCATGCTGGTCAAGTTCTTCTTCAAGCCCGGTGCCTGGCGGCGTCTTGGCGACTTGCTGTCGCGGACGGCACTCTTTCGTGCACTGGGGGTGGGACGCCGGGTCGGGCAACCAACGGCAGGCACTTCGAATGCGGGTAAGGACGCTGCATGAGAATTGCCGTCTATCATAATCTTCCGAATGGTGGGGCCATGCGCGTGCTCGGGGAGCAATGCCGTCTGTTGATGGAACGGGGGCATGTGCTGGAGTGTTGGGTTCCGGTCGGTGCATCCCGCCACGGACTGCCGTCATCGATGCCTATTCATGAGGTTCCGTATGCCGGGGGATGGGCTATCCTGCATCGCCTTATGCCGAGTTTGCTGGATCGTTTCCAGAAAATATTCTGTGCGACCGGGGCGCTGGAGGCCATGGCCCGCCGGGCGGGCGCGGACATCAATGCCAAGGGCTTTGGCCTGCTATTCAGTGGAAACTGCCGCTATCAGGCGGCTCCACCGATAGGGCGTTACGTTGACATTCCATCGGTGCTTTATGCGCATGAACCCTATCGCCCATTCCACGAGCCTGAGTTGGTGATGCCCTTTACCCGCCTGAACCGGGCGTGCCGCGTGACGTCCGAGCGTGCCAATGCGGCGGCGTTCACCCGGCTGCTGGCTAATTCGGAATTCAGTCGGCAGCGCCTGCAGGCTGCCTACGGCATCATGGCAACGGTCTGCTACCTCGGGGTGGATACCGAACGGTTCAGTCCCACCGGCGAGCGCCGCGAGGCGGTGGTGGTCGGCGTCGGGGTGGTGCAGCCGCACAAACGGATCGAACTGGCGATCGAGGCGCTGGCCTGTCTTCCGTCTGATGGGCGACCGCCGCTGCATTGGATCGGAGCGGCAGGGAATCCGGTTTACCGCCGGAAACTAAAATGGCTGGCTCGCCAACGCCGAGTCGATCTGACGTTCCTTCATCAGGTTAAGGATAACGAACTGGTCAGCCGTCTCAGCCGGGCAAGCCTGCTGATTTGTACCGCGCGTAACGAACCCTTCGGGCTGACCCCGATCGAGGCCAGTGCCTGTGGGACCCCGGTTATCGGGGTCGGCGAGGGGGGCTTTCTGGAGACGGTGATCAAGGGCGTCAACGGCGAGTTGACCGAGCCCACCGCCGAAGCGCTGGCTCAGGCGATCGGCAAGCTCCTGGCCACACCTCAGAAAATCAACCAGCTAGGACGCAGCGCCCGGCAGCATGTCTTGAAACACTGGAGCTGGGCGGGTAGCATCACCCGCTTGGAAAGCCTGCTAGCGGCGACGATCCCGGACGGGATTGAGAACCGCCACCCGTAACTGTTTAGAGCAGATACAGCGAGTTACAAGAGCTATATTGTTTTATTACTGTTTTTCCATCTTGTCAATCCTGTCACTCCCGTCTAGATTGGCGTTTCGGTATTCGGAACATCATGAGGGCTTACCAACCGTGCAAATCCTGACCTATAACCAGCTTGATACAGTCAAGATCAAAGCGCCGTTCATGAAGCGCGAGGACTATCTGGCACTGGGCGTGCGGCGGTCGATCGTCGAGGCAGCCGAGCGTCCCCAGGTTTATGATCTGTTCGAGAAATACCTCGCCGCCCTGCCAAAGGAAGGTTGCTACGAACCGAATATCCTCTCCTGGGATTACCGGGAACGCTGTCAGCCAGCCTACGATTTTGTTGCCGTGGACGAGATCCAGGACCTGACCAACGCGCAGATGGCCCTGATCCTGAAATCCCTCCGGCACGAGGATCAATTCATCCTGTGCGGCGATTCAAACCAGATCGTGCACCCAAACTTCTTCTCCTGGTCCGGCCTGAAATCGATGTTCTATAACCGCCATGCCGACCGCCCCGTCGAGGTCTTCCGCGTCCTGCAGGGCGAGCTGGACGATGCCCGTGCCAAGGACAAAACCGACAAGTCGCTTTCTAGCCATAGGTTATGAATGCTAAATTATTACGATCGGTCCTTTTTCTTATCGTGCTGATGGGTGCGGCCTATTATGGACTCCGGGGGCGACATATCCTGCACGGTGATGGCAAGGAATACATCCTTCAAACCCAGGCGATCGTGTTCGATGGGACGCTGTCGATCAATACGGCGGCGCGCAAGGATTACTGGAACCGTACCAATCCCTACGGCATCGTGCTTGGCGATGCGCGGGCACCCGCATCCACACTGAGCGAGGCAACACAGGCAGGGGGAGGATTCGGCGGTCTTTACCCGGATCGGTCCGGCCATTACCGGTATTACCATTATTGGGCCTATTCCGCCGTGGTGGCTCCTGTTTATGCCCTGTTTCATGGGATTGACCCGTCAGGCAGCCTGGAATATTTCGCGTTCCGGTTTGTCAATGTCGGGTTCCTGCTGCTGTTGTTCGGGCTTATCGCCCGTCAAAATCCTGGCGGGCCCACGCTGGCGGTCCTGGCGTTGCTGCTTTTCTCGCCGCTGATCCCGTATTGCGACTGGCAGCACCCCGAGATCTTCTGCCTTTCCCTGGTTCTCGCCTCGTTTCACTTGAGCAGCAATGGAAAGGCCGCCTCCCCCCTGCCGCTGGGTCTTGCGGCCAGCATGAATCCGCCGATCCTGCTGTTCTTCCCATGCCATCTTTTCCTTGTGCTCCGATCCGGCGTACCGCGCCGAACACGAGATCTCTGCAGGCTGGCGGCAGGGTACCTGCTGGGCGGCTTATTCGCCGTCTCTTCCGGCGTCTATTTCCTCTACCACTTCGGCACGCCAAACGTGATCTCGAGCATCGGCATGGCATCCCTGGAAAACGCCTCGCTTGGACGCATGCTGGATATCTTCATCAATCCCTTTGTCGGCGCCGTCTATTTCTTCCCGATGTTGTTCCTGCTCATCCCGGCCTGCCTGTCGCGCAAGACGCTGATCCCCTGCCTGGCGGTTTTCGCCAGTGTCCTACTGGCGGCATGGCTCGCCTCGTCGACATCGAACCTGAACGCTGGCCAGGTCGGCACCATTCGCTACGCCGTGTGGCTGATTGCCCCGCTCTGGGTTTGCCCGTTGCGCGACCTCCCCGAGCGCTTCAGCCGTTCGCCAAGGGGCTGGCTGGTTTACGCCGGCCTGGTCCTGAGCTTTCTCCTGGTGGCTTTCCTTGGAACAAACAAGCTGCTTCGCAAGGACATCAGGAAATTTGGCGGGGCCTGGCGGGCGCAACCCGAGGTCGCTGCCATCGTCCGCCTCTCAGGCTATTTGGGGGATACGGAAATCGCGGTCGAGAATATCCTCGGGAAGGAACTGGATCGGCCCTCTTTCTTCAGGGGTGTCTACCTCTGGGATCTTGGCCACGGCGATTGCCTCTGGATATTCTCCGAGCGTTCGCTATCCCGGCAACGCCCCGTGGTTTTCCGGCTGGCCACCCCGGGGGATATTGCATTCAGGGCAAGCCCCGGGCAGCCGCTGGATTGGACTGTGCAAGGGGATGTCGTCACCCTCCGCGCATTTCAGCACCCCCGCCTGCACAAGCACCCCCTGCTGGGGAATTACCTAACCCTCAGGAGCAAGGGGGCGATCTCCGCGATTCTCAAAAATCAACCGATTAGCATCCGAAGCGAAACCATGTCGATTACCGACGATATAATGAGGCCCTAATCCTCGCGGATGCCTGTGCAATCCACATGTTTTGCCGGTGAATGCCAAAACTCGATGAATTCCATCAACAACATTCCGTCACCATCAATCGTACACTTAATCTCGCCGTTTCCTACGCCAGTATTGGTGAATTGCCCTGACAATCGCCCATCCTTTACGGAGTAGGTACCGGTAAAGTGAACGTCCCCATTCGCGGGTTCGCCGGTGCGGTATTTGCGGAAGGTTCCATCTGCACTAAACGTCCAGAAGCTGGTTGAATCCTCTTTTGTCACCAGCCAAGTGCCAGTAAACTCGCTCTTGCTGGTGCCGGTTAAGGGTGGGGATAAAAT
>DIZZ01000171.1:13039-13165 GCA_002428045.1 Verrucomicrobia bacterium UBA6015 | reverse complement strand
TGGTTTGAATTACAAGCTGGCTGGTTTTCGTTTGATTGCAAAGGTGCTGCTCGGATCCGAGCTTGGTGCGGTCCTGATCGGGGCCATGCTGCTGTTAAGTGCGTTGCCGTTTACCGGGCATGTGGA
>DIZZ01000171.1:0-13020 GCA_002428045.1 Verrucomicrobia bacterium UBA6015 | reverse complement strand
GGCGCTGAAGGAAATCCAGGACCAGTCTATTGACACGGCGAAACCCATGCGAATCCAGGTGGGTGTGGATTACCGCGAGGGCGAATCGGGCGCGTGGATCCCGAAGGGAGAAGTGCCTGTCTTGGCCCAGATGGTTGCCGATGGCACCTTGCCGCCGGTGGCCGAACGGGTCGCACTGAACCACTGGTGCTGCGCGGCGTGGACGGTCTGGGCAAGTACGGCGGCGACATGTACCTGTTGCGCGACACCGGCGGCGCCCGCATGACCACGGTCCAGTTGGTCCGATGGAGCCCGCAAGGCTATCCGATCATCCCGAATGTCGCCAAGGCATGGGCGGTCAGTAAGGACGGGAAAAACTACAATTTTCACCTGCGCACCCGGATGCAGATGATACTCCAGGATCCGTTCTCGTCGCTCAATCCCCGCATGACCATCGGGGACATCTTGGTCGAGCCGCTCGTGATCCAGTCGCCAAGCACATCTGCGACCGCATCGCCGTTATGTACGGTGGCAGCCTCGTCGCCTGCCATCAGTAACCGCGCTTCAGGTTTCGACGTTAAAGGTATCCAACCCTGCAAAATCAAGCGTTGCGAACAAGTCGGCCTCGGTTTCATTGCGACGGATCATCACGAAACTGCCATCCCGGCGAAGCAGGAACTCAGCATGCCGAAGTTTGCCGTTGTAGTTGAACCCCATGGCATGACCGTGCGCACCTGCATCATGAATGACAATCACATCCCCTGGCTGGATCTCGGGCAAGGCTCGCTGAATGGCAAATTTGTCGTTATTCTCGCAGAGGGAGCCGGTCACATCGTAAACATGATCGCATAGGGCGTTCGGTTTGTTGAGCACCGTGATGTGGTGATAGGCACCATACATTCCGGGACGCATCAGGTCGGCCATGCATGCATCCAGCCCGACATAGTCACGGTAGGTATGTTTCAGGTGACGAACGGTCGATACGAGATAGCCGAATGGGCCGGTTACCATGCGACCGCATTCCAACGCCAGCGCCAGCGGCGATAACCCTTGTTTCAGGATCATCTTCTCATAGCAGTCACGGATCCCCCGCCCCACCCCATCCAGATCCACAGGAGTCTGCTCGGGACGATAGGGAATACCGATGCCACCGCCGAGGTTGACAATGTCAAAACGAATCCCCAACTCAAGGCTGATTTCGGCAACGAGTTCAAAAAGCATCTTTGCCGTCTCGACGAAATAGGACCCGTTCAGCTCATTGGACGCCACCATGGTATGCAGTCCGAAGTGCTTGATGCCGCGATCACGCAAGATCCGATACCCCTCGAACAACTGCGCCCGCGTGAATCCATACTTTGCCTCTTCGGGGTGGCCGATAATTGTATTGCCCTCGCGCAATGGCCCCGGGTTGTAACGGAAGCACACGATCTCCGGCAAACCGGCATGATGATCTAGAAAGTTTATATGCGAGATGTCGTCGAGATTGATGATCGCCCCGAGGTCCCGGGCCATGCGGAACTCGGCGGCCGGGGTATCATTCGACGTGAACATGATTTCCTTGCCGCGCAACCCTACGCATTCCGCCAGGGTTAATTCAGGACCGGAACTGCAATCCGCACCAAAACCTTCCGACTTCAGAAGCTTCATGATATACGGATTTGGCGTGGCCTTGACGGCAAAGTATTCACGGAACCCCGGATTCCAGGTAAACGCAGCCTTCAGAGCCCGGGCATTGGCCCGTATTCCAGCCTCGTCATACAAATGGAACGGGGTTGGGGTATCGTCGCAAATCCGTTCAATCAAGGTTTTGTCAAAGGGTAGAACCTTACTTTTCATCATACTCTCCTTATTGCTCTTAAATAAACTTCACCAAGCCAGACTCTCTCAAACTTAAATAGCCAGTACTGTTAGTCGCATGGGGGCGCCCTAGAATTACATGATCCAGAACTTTAATGTCAATCACACCTCCCGCCTCGATTAACTGCCGGGTAATCGAGAGATCCTGGCTCGATGGGGTCGTATCGCCAGAAGGATGGTTATGCGCCAGCACCACGGCGGCGGCGGCGGAACGGATCGCCTCCCGGAAAACCTCCCGCGGGTGAACCAGACTGGCATCAAGGATGCCGGACGTCACATCCACAGGCTGGCACTTCAATACGTTTTTTGCATCGAGTAAAATCACCCAGAAGATTTCGTGATCGAGGCGGACGGCTTGATCCCTCAGCAACGCATAGACATCTGCAGGAGTCACCATTTTCGGGGATACCGGACGCACTTCGACATTGATCCGACGCCCAAGTTCAAGGGCGGCCTTCAGCATCTGGGCCTTGACCGGTCCGATGCCCTTGATGCTGGCAAGATCGGCGACTGAGGTCTCCGCGATCGCTGTCAGCGTGGCATAGCGATGCAACAAGCCCTTCGCCAGGTCAACGACATTGATACCTTTTGTCCCAGCCCGCAGCAGGATCGCCAGCAACACATCATCGGCGACATTCTCAACGCCGAATTTATCCACCGCTTCGCGCGGCCTGATCTGGCCGGGCATGTCACAAATGCGACATTGACTGTCTACCCATTTATGCCGAGGGTCCGCCAGCTTCCTGCTTGGTGAAACGTTATCATCCGACGATTTCTGCGGGTCCATGCATCCTCCATCGCTCCTGTACTGCTCCTGCAAGCGCCTCGATGAGAATATCCCCTTGCACATCAACCCAATCGACCCGCGCCTGATGACGAAACCAAGTCCTCTGCCGTTTGGCCAGCCGCCGCGTCCTGAACAGGGTCTGCTCAATCGCTGCGTCTCGGGTCAGATGGCCCTCAAGGACACGGATCGCCTCGGCGTAACCGATGGCCTGTCTCGCCGTCATGGAAAGCCCCTGCGGATCGGCCAGCAGCATGGCAACTTCATCCAGCAGCCCGTTTTGATACATGCAAACCACACGATCCCTGATACGCCCACCCAGCGCCAAGGGAGCCCACTGCAACCCCACCAACATAGGCGATACTTCAGACGACCATTCGCGGGGTTTAGGCTCGCTCGGGGTATCGCCGGCGTCTACGCGTTCAAGCGCACGGATAAGGCGCCGGGGATTGCGGGGGTCGGACAACCCCGCCAATATCGAAGGATCCCGCGCGACCAAGGCTTGCTGAAGCCCTTCAACCCCTTGGCTGGCGAGGATGGATTCCCAATACAAACGCCGTTCCGGCCCCCCCCCGGGGGCATCAAGCCCTGCCGTCAAGGCCTTGACATAAAGTCCGCTGCCACCAACCACGATAACCGGATGAGATGGCGGGATCGTCTCCAGTTGTGCCAGCACCGCCTGCCGATACTGCCAGACGTTGAACGCGTCGTGTGGATCAGCGAGATCCACGCCGAGATAACGTACCCGCGAACGCTCAGCGAACGAGGGTTTCGCGGTGCCGATATCCATTCCACGGTAGATGAGCATGGAGTCGGCGGATAAGATGACGGCACCCGTCTGCTCGGCAATCCGTTGGGCCACGGCACTCTTGCCGGAGGCGGTCGGCCCGACGAGGACATGGACCGTCCGCCTGCCCACGTTGCCAGCGACACTCACGACGCTGGCCCTCCTGACGCCGCCGCAGCGGATATCCGACGCTGCCGCCGCGCCTGCAAGCCCTGCGAAAGCATATACAGCGCAACGCCACTGCAGATGGCTGCATCCGCCACATTGAATGCAGGAAAGTGAGCGTCGTTCCAGTGGAAATCGAGGAAATCCACGACATAACTCAGCCGAACCCGGTCAATCAAATTTCCGATGATACCCCCCATCATGATGCCAAAAGCGCATTGATCCAGGAGCGTGCGATTGAAGAAATGACGCTGGAACATAACAAGGCCTGCCAATACAACAAGTGACAACCCAGACAGCCAGTAGTGGCCACCCGCAAACATCCCCCAGGCGGCACCCGTGTTCTGTATGTAACGCAAGTTAAACAACCCAGGAATAACCGGAACCGCTTCATAGAGCAAGAACGATCGACAGACAATAACCTTGGTCAACTGATCCAGCACCGTCAATACAATGGCGATTGATAGTGGTAGCATACCCACCCTACTCATTTTCTTGGCTGGCTACCCCGTTCGACAAGCGTTAAAAATAACGACGATCATTCACGGTGCGATCCTTCTCGGCAACCGCCTTGCACTCTACGCAGCGGCGCACAAAAGGCAGCGCCTTGAGACGGGCGGGGCTGACGACACATCCACAATCCTGGCAAATCGCATACGTTCCATCCTTGATCCGCTGCAACGCTTCATCGATCTCGAAGATGGCATCACCTTCGGTCTGCGCCAGCTTCAGCGCCAACTGTCGCTCAAAAGCATCCGATCCATCCTCTTCCGGATTGACTTCATCCGAGCGGGTCAGCGAAGCCCCTCGTAAAAAGGCAATCTGACGGCTCAACTCATCTCGCAAACGTAACAGCGTGACCTCGTAGGCTTGCGCCTGCTTGGGTGTCAACTTGCGCAGATTCTGCACCTTTTCAGCCGCCGGATGACTAAGCCTCGCAATGCTCTTGGCCTTGGCCGCCGCCTTGCGCGCTTCAATTCCCTTGGCGATATCGGCATGTCCGCGCATCAACGTATCCAAACCGGAGGAACCTCCATTCCCGGTATTGATCGTGGAATCGGTTTCCCGAACTTCGGTTTCATCGATCTGGGCGGCCACCGGGCGCGATGGCTTGACGACGTCGGCCTTCTGCTTGGCAGGAATCCCCACTGATTCTTTTTTTGAATCCTTGGATACGTTGCTTGCAGGCACGTTCGCCTTGACAGCAGGAAACCCCACCTTCGAGGGTGCCGATTTCGAGACCTTGCCGGCAACCGGCTTGGCCGCAGGCTTACCCGTAGGGTTCACCGACTTGCTGGTCGACGGTTTTGCCTGCGTGGATGGTTTCACCACCGCCTTGGGTTGAGCATTCGCCCCTCCTTTGGCCGCGTTCTTTGCAGCCACCGGCGATGATTTGGCAAGCGCAGGACTACTTGCAACGGGCTTTTTCATACTATTGGCAGCCTGAGTACCCACCGTCTTTGTCTTTGCAGACTCACTTTTATTCGACGCCACAACCTTCTTGACAGCCATATTTTCGCCCTCTCACAGAAATTCAAAAGTGGTCGAATCTTATATCTGTATAACCGCAAAATGTCAATCTTACAGTTATAAATAATTTAGATAAGGGCGAGGTCGTGCGTAGCGGCCACCGTCCGGTACCCGTTCGGATTGCGCGATTGCCAGCGCCAAGTATCCCGGCACATGGCGTCCAGACCAAGTTCGGCTGTCCATCCGAGCGTTGCCGCTGCATAATCAGGATTGGCATAGCAAACCGCAATATCCCCAGGACGACGAGCCACGATCTCATACGGAATAGGTCGCTCGCAGGCAGACGCAAACGCCTTGACCACCTCAAGTACGCTATACCCCTGCCCTGTCCCCAGATTGCAAACCAGTAAGCCAGGGGCGCGCGCCAGGGCATCCAAGGCCTTGAGGTGTCCTTTCGCCAGATCAACCACATGGATATAATCCCGCACTCCGGTCCCGTCAGGGGTAGGGTAATCCCCGCCGAACACACGCAACTGCTTGAGCCGCCCCACCGCCACCTGTGCCACATAAGGCACCAGATTATTGGGGATGCCCGCCGGATCTTCGCCAATCATCCCGCTCTCGTGGGCACCAATCGGATTGAAATATCGCAGCAAGGCGACATTCCAAGACGGATATGCGCGCTGTATGTCGATCAGAACCTGCTCCATCATCAGCTTCGTCCGACCGTAGGGGTTGGTGGCGTGCTGGGGAAAGTTCTCGGTAATCGGTACCGTTGCCGGATCGCCATAGACCGTCGCTGATGAACTGAAAACGATATTCTGGATCCCGCATTCCTTCATGACGTCGCAAAGCGTCAGCGTCCCGGTAATGTTATTCTGGTAATAACGCAGTGGCTGTGCAACCGATTCGCCAACGGCCTTAAGCGCAGCAAAATGGATAACGGCCTCGATCCCGGTATCCTTGACAACCGCCAGCAACGCGGCACGGTCCAGCAGATCCACTGCATGGAAGGCAAGCGTCCGACCCGTCAGTTTCATCACCCGGCGCAGACTTTCCTCGCAGGAGTTCACTAGATTGTCCACGACCGTGACCTGATGCCCGGCCATCAAGAGTTCAAGCACCGTATGGCTGCCGATATAACCGGCACCGCCCGTGACTAATACATGCATATTGCTCCTTCGCTCAAACCAAGGTCAGATCCGGATTCAGAAGTATCCGGCGAAGGGCTTCGTCCGGGCGAGAAACCTCAATCACATACCGACCGACGTTGTTCTTTTCAACACGCAATCCAAGTTTTTGCTTACCCGGATGAAGGGCGGTGACAAGGAGGTTATCATGCGTTGCAGCCCCACCCATCCAGCGTAGGATCGTAGTCGCTGGAAGGGTCGGCTGCGATGGCATTCCCGAGGAGGTTTTCAACACCCCGGGCTGTCCCAGCGAGGCAAAGGTCATCTGCATCTGCTGCTTCCCACTCGTCAGCAAGGCACCATCCTCGCTGAACTTGCACAGGGCGAGGGTGTGGAAACGCGATTCAGCCCAATGACAATCAACATCGTTGGCCCCCATCACATGGTCGATGACCAGCCAGTAGGACGCGTCCACCATGAGCACCAGGCGACCAATAAACAAGTCCTTCCAACGTGCCAGATAAACATGGGTGGCATCAATGCGAATACCGAGCAGGCCCCTCCCCTTGACCCCCTCGGTCTTGTCGCACATCGCGTCGGTCCTACAGCCCAGGCCATCAACAAACAGGGTGCTCTTCGACGCGGCACTCCGCCCATAAAGCTCATGACCACGCTGGCTGAAGGTGGTCTGCATGTAGCCGCCATCCTGCTGATCGGTGATCATCAGCTCGCCGTGGACCCGGCAGCGGATGCTAAGCAGGTCGATCATCCCGTGACCCGTGATCACGCTGGAGCCGCCGCGCACCGCCATGCGCAGGGCAGGAAAGGCTCCATCATCCGCCAGTGCCGCCCAATCCATGCCTTTGTAGATGCTGGCGACAGGCAGCTTCTTCTTCGCCCGCGCGGCCTTCAGTTTCTCCATCTCGGCCAGTGTCGGGATGCAATCGGAAGCATAGAGAAGATCGCCTGTCTCCGCCTGAAGGGGATTCCTCTTCGCGTCTGGCTTGCGCTTGCATCTGGCAGGATCGAGCAGATAAACCGCCGCCCTGAGGGCAGCATCCTTCTGCTTCAAGCGCCGTGCCAGCATGAAGAAAAATCCCATCGGACCCCATCCATCGTTGTCACCAAACGAGACCCCGTTGAAATCGAGCGGGAAGGACAGCGATGAGCCCAGCTCGCTGATGCCGAACGCCGGATGCTCCATGCCCGTTGCGTTCTCCCAACTGAGCAGGTAGCGCATGGCATAGGTCATGCCGTAGTTCCAATAGCCCGTGCCCTCGGCACAGCCACCGCCGTTCTGTACGTACGACTTGAAATACTCACCGAGACTTGCCTCCACGAAAGGAATCAGCTCGCGCGCCCGCGGGACATCGTCATAGAACGCCAAGGCCATGACACCCATGCCACCGGCACAGACCCCGTTCCAGTTGGACCAGATTTTGTTGGCCCACCAGGGGGGCTGGGCTAGGCAATTGAGCGCCGCCCGCATGAGAAACTTGTCAAGCATGGCCAGAAAGACCTGCTTTTCAGCGGTCGTGATATCCTTGCGGAACAGGTCATACATCAGCCCTACCGTGGATGACAATTCGCCATAGCTAAGGCAGAATGACATCACTAGGTCAACGGGCGTACGATGATTGGCCTCGCAACTGATCTGGTTGAACGCCGTCAGGCCAGCCAGATGCAGGATCGCAGCCTGTCGGTAGCGGGGATCGTGAGTCAGCACCCAGGCGCAGGTCAGGCACTGCAGATGGGCGTTGATCGCACGGGTGACCGGCTGGTACTGGGGCTCGGAACCTTCCCGCAGCGGCGCTTGCCGCAGCAGGCGGTTGGCGTCCGAGAGGACGCGTTCAGCCAGCGCCGTGAGATACGGGCTGTGAAGCTTTCCAGAAAGATCGGCAGCAACATCCGCATGCACATAAAGCCGCGGTGAATCCATCAGACTGAGCACGTCCATCGGGTTTCCCCTCCCTGCATTAAACGGTCAATTCAATCACATTCTGGCCCTGCCGAATCTGGTCAAGAACGGCAGCCGACGGAACCTTATCCACCCGGATCGAGCAGCAAGCCGCCTCGCCCTTGTCAAAGATCAGGTTCTGCATATCTTCGATATTGACGCCCTCATCCCGTAGTACGTCAAGCACCTTGGCGAGCACGCCGACCCGGTTGTAATGACGCAGCACCAAGGTTGCACCAGCCCCGCGTTCGACGCGCAGGTTGACGGCATTGGGAGGAACTCCGGTCTGCATAAACACGGCCACCACGCGCAGGGCTTCCTCGGCAATGGCCTCTTCCGCTTGTTCCGTGGACGCACCGATATGTGGCGTACAGACCACACGCCCCGCCAAGTCGGTCTGCTCAAAGGCACCATCGGCAGCAGGCTCGTTGGTAAAAACATCCAGCCCGGCCTTGATGCCCTTTTCGTCAATCGCCTTACGCAAGGCCGCCGTATCCAGCACATCCCCGCGGGCCGTGTTGATAAAGATGGCTCCCGGTTTCATGGACTCGAAGAAGGTGGCACCCAGCATGCCTTTGGTGGCGGCAGACGCGGCCACATGGACACTGACGACATCCGCTAGGCGGGCAACCTCGAACGGGCTGGCCGCGTAACCCAGATCCAGGCGTTCGGCCTTTTCTGGCGTCAGGCTTCGCGACCAGGCCACCACGCGCATGTCGAGCGCCTGGGCACGGCGGGCCACCGCCATACCGATCGAGCCGGTACCGATGATTCCCAGGGTGCGCCCCTTGAGCCCGTTGCTCTTGCCAAACCGTTTCTTATCCCACGAGCCCTGACGCAATGCCTGCGTGGCATCCGCGATTCCGCGGTCACAGGCGATCATCAACCCGATGGCCAGTTCGGCAACCGCATCGGTGTTCTTGCCCGGGCAGTTGGCGACATACGTCCCGCGACGCGACGCCGCATCCAGATCAATCGTGTTAACCCCCGCACCGGCCCTGACAATCAGACTGAGCTGCTTGCCCGCAGCCACCGCGTCCGCCGTGACTTTCTTTGAACGGACGATCAGGACCCTGGCGTCCCCGACAACACCGGGCAGCGCTTCGGCCGTCACATTGGGCTGGGACACGACCTCCGCCCCCAGCGCCTGCAACCCGGCAACCATCTTAGGCGACACCTTGTCAGCAATAAGAATCTTCATGTTGATCCCCTTTCATTTTCATTAATAATCAGTATGTATCGACGAGACTGCGTATGCGTAACTGCTTCTTGAATTGCGCCTCGGTCAGCGGGCTGGCCGGGGTCACGGTCACCGCGACGGGTTGTCCGTTGCGCAGGTGGATGAAATTGTCCGACAGGCGGGCATCCAGCGACTCCAGTTCCAGCCATACCCACAAGGCCGGTGCCTTCGTCGTAAGCGTGACGAGGAACGAACCGCCCTTGGCCTCACGAACTTCAGCCTTGATGCCCGGCTTGCGCGACAGTTCCAGATGCTTGGGCCGTCCAAAGGTTACCAGGTTCGTTGAGGCAGGCTGCCCCTTGACCGTCAATTCAAGCCAGACGAGCAGATCGCGCGGGCCGACCTTGGCCACCAGATCGGCCAGCTCCAGCGTCACAGCAAGCGTATCGGCATTCACTGGCGTTTCAACCGCCTGCGAGCCCTTGCGCAGTTCGCACCCGGTCGCCGTGGTCACCGTCCAGCGCAACGTCCCCGGCAGAGACTTCAACAGGTCGCTGGTAACATGCACCTCGACGGTGCCCTTCTGGGCATCCTCCAAGCCGCTGACCAGTATCGGCGCAAAGAAATTCCGCGCCATGTAATGCAGGGCCTTCCAGCGCCCGTGATAATCGATCGAGGCCCAACTGGCGACTGGCCAGACGTCGTTGAGCTGCCAATAGAGGGTCCCCATCCCGCGTGGCATGCTCCGTCGCCAATGCTCGCAGGCATATTTGATCGCCATGCCCTGGAGGATTTGAGAGGTCCACAACACCATGTCGAACGCGCTGGGCAGTTGGAACCAGCTCAGCATATACTGCATGATCGTCGTATTGCCGATACCGGAACGTTGATGATGCTCCATCACCGCCGACGTCACGTTGCGATCCTTCGGCTCCGTGTAGCCATAAACCGTCTTCGGCTCGGGAAACGATTGGAATCCGAATTCGCTATTGAAGCGGTGCGTGCAGGTGCGGTACCACTCAAACGGCTTGCGCCCATGCCAGACTTCCCAGAGGTGGGCATCGCCGCAATCCGGGTTGTTGAAGTCCTCGCGGTCTCCGTGGGGAGAATGCGGACTGGAAGGCCAGTAGTCAATCGAGGGCGCATGCTGCCTGACCACCTCCGCCAGCAACGTGTCGAATAGCGATTTGTATTCATCCCAGGTCATGGCATTGTACCCCGCCCGGAATGCCTTTCCAACGCCCTGCTGCTCCAGCTCGTTATTGCCGCACCACAGCGCCATGCAGGCGTGGTGGTTTAGACGGCGTACATTATCGATAGCCTCTGCCTTGACATTTTCCATGAATCGCGGGTCATGGGCCGGATACGCCATGCAGGCAAACATGAAGTCCTGCCACACGCAGAGGCCCAGTTCATCACAGAGGTCATAAAACGCATCATCCTCGTAGATGCCGCCACCCCACACCCGGATCATGTTCATGTTGACATCGGCGGAATCCTCGAGCAGCCGACGGTAGACTTCGGGGGAGCGCTGCGCCAGCAACGCATCGGCGGGGATCCAGTTAGCCCCCTTGGCAAAGAAGGGGATCCCATTGACAACAAAACGGAACGACTCGCCCCATTCGTCGGCATGACGGTCAAGCCGCAGGGTGCGCAGACCGAGTCGCCGGCTATAGGTATCGAGCAGGGTGCCATCGGCCGCCGCCAGATCAATCCGCAGGGTATAGAGCGGCTGGGCACCCATACGGTTCGGCCACCACAATTGAGGGTCGGGAACTGCAACCTCTAGGCGAGGGGTCGCGGCCTTTGATGTCGCGGACGTCTCCGCCACGGGCTTACCCTTGAAAAGCACCGTGGCCTTCAACGTCACCGACCTGGGCGCTATGACATCGAGCTCGACTAGGGCGGTGACCTTGACGTTACCATCCTTGTGCTTCTGATCAATCTGCACGGCACCGATCCGGGCCTGCGAATACCCGACAAGCCGGATACTGCGCCAGATACCGCAGGTGACGAGGACAATACCCCAGTCCCATCCGAAATTACACTGCTCCTTGCGGACAAACGAGGGATACGCATCCATCGCACCCTCGCTGATCCGGGCGTATAACCGGCGATTCTCGAAACACTGGCGGGTATAGTCATTAACGGAACGGAACACCACACGGATCGTGTTCTCGCCCGCCTTGAGCAGCGGTTTGACATCCCAGGCATACGTCCGATGCATATTCTCGGTCGAGGCGACCGCCGTGCCGTTGATCTCCAGATCGGCAAACGTGTCCAACCCCTCGCATTGCAGCAGCACGCGATCCTCGCGCAGCAAGGCGGCTGTCACCTTGAATTGGCGCTGATAGACCCAATCCGCTTCCCCTACCCACTGCACCAGCAACTCATTTTCGCGGTGGTATGGATCCGGGATCTTCTTTGCCCTGAACAAGTCCGTCATGACATCCCCGGGAACCTGCGCAGGCAACGACAACGCTGCTCCCTGCTGCGAAACCGTCCACTCACCATCCAGGCTGATCGTCTTCATTTATGCGTACGCCTCCAATTTAGATACAAGCAAATGAATGCCTTAATAACACAGTCCCCGCGCCCCGTCGATAACGAACTGCTACGCGGCTTCCCCCCGACTGTCATCCCCCATCAGACCACGCGATGCTTCCAGCGTCCGCGCTGGAAGACGATGGAAACGAGGAGGCCGTGGATGGTGACCGCCATTGCAATGGCCCACCAGAGGCCATCGGTGGGCGGGACAAATACACGACTGAGAAGGATCGCCAGCGGCACCTGGATCCCCCACAAGCTGACGAGGGTCAGGATCATGGGCGTAAGGGAATCGCCAGCCCCCTGCAGGGCGCGCCCGAGCACGATCGACGGTGCCACAAAAACGTAGAACCCGCAGGTGATCCGGAGAAAGTCCGACCCGATGGTAATAACCTTCGCATCGTCCGTGAAAATACCCATCAGAGGCGGTGCGAAGCCCGCTAGAAGGACGCCGAAAACGGCCATTAGGGCGACATCCATCCATGTGGCGATCCACGCGCCACGCGCCGCACGATCGGGGTGCCCCGCACCGAGATTCTGGCCGACCAGGGTGGCCGCCGCATTCCCGAGCGCAAACGCAGGCATCAGGATAAGCTGCTGCAAACGAGTGCCGGCGCCGAAGGCGGCAATGGCATCGGTACCCGCCGTGGCAGCAATGCGCATCAGCACCAACGCCATCAAACTGCGGGCCAGCATCTGGCCGGACCCTGGCAGGCCGATCCGCAGGATGTTCATGGCGATGGCTGGTCGTGGAAGCATGTGCCGCAGATGCAGCCGGATACCCCCGGCCCCCCGTCGCAGCAACACCAGCGCCCCGACTGCCGCCAGCGTCTGGGCAATCACCGTGGCGACGGCCGCCCCCCGGACGCCCATTGCCGGTGCCCCGTAGAGACCGTAGATCAGGATCGGGTCAAGCACGAGGTTGATCCCGTTGGCAGCCAGCATCAGGACCATCGGGATCATTGTGTTTCCCGCCGCCTGAACGATAGAATGCCCAGNNAAAGATAGAATGCCCACCGATGAAGAGGACGAAGACCGTAAAACTGCCCAGAAAAAGAACTTCGAGGTACTCTGCGGCCAGCACGGCAACCTCGGGTGTGGCCCCCAGGAGAAGGGGCAGCCGATCGGCAAACAGCCAGCCCACCCACCCCGCGCCCAGACCTA
>DIZZ01000202.1 GCA_002428045.1 Verrucomicrobia bacterium UBA6015 | reverse complement strand
GCGCCGTCGAGAATCCAATTGCGGTCACTCTCTGCCCAGAAGATGTCACCGCTGTCCTTGATGCGCTTTAGAACTTCGCGGTTTGCACCACCGCGTATGCCTTGGGTGGCAAGCAGTCCGGCGCGCTTGCATTTGCCAGCGGCGATATGGGCACGGGCTTTCTCAAACCAGTAGCAGCAGAGGTCCGCCTCTGGAGGGACTCGGTCCCGCCAAAGTGCAAAGAGTCGGTCAACTTCGTTGTCGCCCAGTTCTCGGCGCATGAGTTTACCACCAAGGAACGGAGGGTTGCCGACAATGAAGTCAACCTTGGGCCAATCGGGTTCGGTACCGTCGGGGGAAAGGATGGCATCCTTATGGATGATGTTGTCGGTAAGCGTCTTCAGTATGGGGTCGGCGGGAGAACCGAATCCGTTGGCGCGAATCCATTGAAGCCAGCCGATCCATACGGTCATTTGTGCAAGGTCGTGGGCGTATTCGTTGGTTTCGATGCCGTAAAGCTGCCAAGGACCGATTTGTGGCAGGAAGGCGCCGAGGCCGTTGTCACTGCCGTACAGGATCACTTCTTTTTCCAGATCCTTGAGGCGCAGCAGAGCCACATACAGGAAGTTCCCTGAGCCACAGGCTGGATCGAGAATCTTGATGGCGTGGAGCCGGGTAAGGAATTGGTGCAGGATGCTCGACGCTTCGCCGCGTGCCTTCTGCATGGCGGCGGCACTCAGGGGTTTTGACGATGCCTTGGCGGCACTGGCGGCGGTCTTGCAGCCAGTGCTCAACAGGCGCTCAATAATTACCTTCGTCTCTTCCCATTCCCGGAGAAGTGGAGTCATTATTATGGCGTCAACCACCAGTTCAATGTCTTCTTTGCTGGTGAAGTGTGCACCCAGTTGCGCACGGGTTTGGGGATCTAGGCCGCGTTCAAAGAGCGTCCCGAAAATTGACGCGTCAACGGCACTCCAATCGAGTTTCGCGGCGGCGGTGATGCGTTTTACGTCAGCGGCGGTGAGGTCCAGAACGGTGCAATCGTTGAACAAATTTCCGTTGAAATGACGTATGCGGTCAAGGCCAAAATCGCCACCTGTCGCCATGGCGTCGAAAAGCTGTGCAAGGAAACGCCCGAAGCGTGTTGCGTCATCGCCGGACTTTTCCAGGATTCGGCTGAACACCTTGTCGGGCAGCAGTCCTGTGTCTTCGGCAAAAAGACAGAATACCAAACGGTCAAGAAAGTGTGCGACTGCGGCCGGGGCGAGATCGCGGGCACGCAACGCGGCGGCGATGTCGAAGAACTGGCGGGCTGCATCCTGGGTGACGGCGGTACTGGTTCGGCCTGGGCGGAGGGCTTCGGGATCCTTGAAGACCGCACGCATGATTTCAATGTTGCGGGGCTCGGCAAGCTCTTCGAGTAGGATTTCATAGATGACTTCAACGGTGCCGGTGAAGTTGGTATGAATGACGATGCGGTCAAGATCGCAAACCATAAGCAGGGGCGGACTTTCCAATGCACTTCGGTAGCGTAGAAGCTGGTCGTATGCCTTGTTCAAGTCCTTGTGCTTGTTCTTGCCTTTATACTCCCATCCCCAGTATTTGCGTTTCCACACGTCGGCGAAACCGTCGCCGCCGCCGTGCTTTGTCGCCCCTTTCTCGAAGCAGTAGCTTTCGCCGGTAGGATCGGCGGCGGCGGGCGTGGGGTGGTCGAAGACATGACAGAGGTCAATAAAGTGTTCTTGCGCGGCGGATCGTTCTTTCAGTTTCACCGTGCGCCATTTTGAAATGAATTCTTGTATCGTCATATGGGCTACCTATCATTAAGGACGCAGCAAACAAGCTGTTCCATCGCGAACTCGCGAGTGAATGTAGCGATTGTGCGCCATTTAAGCAAGAGTCAAAGCGGTGTAAATTGATGGGTTGGGCAGACATTACTGTCTGCCCATTAATTTGTGTCCTGCTAATCCTGTGATCCGGTCAACATCCAGATTGATTATGCTGAACGCGGGGGCGTTATCGGCGGATATCAATTCAACTTTTGCTCCGGCTTGCACGATGCGGACGGCATGGAATCCGTCCCTCCCGGTGTGGTGCTCCTGCAAATTTAAAGGACGGCTTGCCGGTCTGTCTACCGTTCGCTGCAGAGGAGGTCCCAGGCTCGGCAGTGATGGATGCCGTTTCGCGTTCCGAACGGAACATCATCCATGCTGACCACGATTTTCGGATAATGGTCGCGAATGGCTTCGAGGCTGCGGTATTCGCGCTCGATAATGTTTTCGTCGGCAAGGAGATAGCATACCTGTACGTAGGTTCTCTCTTCTCCCTTCTCCACGACAAAATCGACGTCCAGGTTGTTATGCGACCCCACATGCACGGTATATCCATGCGACCTGTAATGCAGGAAGATGCAGTTTTCGAGTCGTCGTGAGACGCCGGGGTCGAACCCGGGCGTCAGGTACTCACGAAAGGCCAGGTCGTTCACGTAGTATTTTCGGGAACCGGAGAGGATATCCTTGCCCCTTATGTCATAACGATTGCAGTCATGGATCAGCAGTGCCCGTTCAATGTGATCGACATAACGGGAAAGCGTCTCGAAGTTTGTCTTCGCGCCGGCACTCTTCAGGTGCTTGACCAGATTGTTTACAGAAAACAAGCTGCCGATGTTTGCACAAAGAAAATGAAACAGCCGCACAAGCAGGGCCACATCCTGGACACCGAATTTCCTGACGATGTCGTTGAGGAGAATGGAGTCGCGCAAGGCCATCACATAATGCCGTCGGGCATCGCGGTTTTCGATGTGGATCAATTCCGGCAATCCTCCCCTCTCCAGATAGGCCAGCAGCCCGGCTTTGTCAGGTTTTGCACCGTAGGCATCGACGAATTCAGGAAAGGCAAGCGGATAGACGTTGATGGGAACATGACGACCGCTCAGGTAGGTTCCAAGCTCCGACGACAGCATGTGGGAATTCGATCCGGTGAGGTAGATTTCATAGTCATCGCGTGTGTCCTGCGCATAGGATGCGGCCAGTTTCTCCCATCCCTCGATTTCCTGAACCTCATCCAGCAGCAGATAGACTTTTCCCTTTACCGCCAGCGTCTCCCTGTAAAGTCTGATCAAGGCGTCTAGCTCACTGCTCACGGTGATCCCGGAGAAGTCGAGATGTTCCTTGTCCAGGTAGAAGATATTCACTGGATTAACGCCTTGATCGATCAGACTCCGGATAAACTGTCGCAGAATCGTGCTCTTTCCGGTGCGCCGTTGTCCAACCAGTACCTTGACGAGCCGGTTTCCCGAAAATGCAGCGACCTGGGCAATATACCGCTCACGCACAATACCCGTGCGAATACTCTCGCCATGCCAGTAATTATGACGTTCGAGTACGTCAAAGGTTTCGTTCATATCCCGTTCTCTCTTTTTAAAATATTCATGTTGATATGAAACAATAGTAAATAATATAACTATTTTCAAGTTAATATTAAGAATATCAGCAGAAGAGGTGCCGGTGGTGAGGGGATTACAGGATGGACGGGATTTGGGGATATCAGGGTGGGGCAGACATTCCTGTCTGCCCGTCCATTTGTGTCCTGCTAATCCTGTGATCCTGTCAACATCCTGATTGATTATGTTGAACGCGGGGCGTTATCGGCGGATATCAATTCAACTTTTGCTCCGGCTTGCACGATGCGGACGGCGTGGAATCCGTCCCTCCCGGCTTTGGTGTGTTTGCCTTTTCCGCGATCGGCTCGCTGAGGACAGCTCGCCTTACCTGCTTTTACCTTGCTCTCCAGCCATCACTCGAGTTGAACCTGCTGCTCTGTATTCATTATAAACACGAGGAGTCGGACGGCTTCTTCCAGGGTGCTGAAGATTTGGCAGGCGTCGAATGTGACGTCGGCCTGCGCTTCATCCAACACATCCAGCGTCATGCACTGCGCTGTTAATTCCGATTTCAGTTGTTCCATCGTGAATATGCTCATTTCCTGTTCCTTTCGATTGTGTTCCGGGAGCCCACGCTCTGGCAAGCGAGGCTACTCTTATTCGTGAAATCCGATCCTTGATTCCTTGCCGGGGCCGGCCTCGCGGGCGGCCTCGGTGACGAGCATCTTGTGGGTGATAACGCCGCCGTCGGTGGCGGCCGCGAAGGCAGCCCGCAGCACGGCATTGCGGATATGCCCGCCAGTCAGTTCGTAGGCCCGCGCCAGGGCGGAGAGATCCACGTTCGGGGCCAGGGGTGCCGCAGGCGGGAGCTGGCAGCGCCAGATCGCGGC
>DIZZ01000224.1:3230-3395 GCA_002428045.1 Verrucomicrobia bacterium UBA6015 | reverse complement strand
TGGCCTCGTCATCCGTTCTCGTCGCCGTTCTCGTCCCCCGATTCCAGAAAAAGATCTTACCTTCCTTTTTTCGCCCCCCCGCAGGGGGCGGCGGGCTTGTCTATAAGATCACCGTGTTCCCAGGAAATCCGCGTTTTCTGGAGAGGACTAGGGGAACATCGACGA
>DIZZ01000224.1:0-3177 GCA_002428045.1 Verrucomicrobia bacterium UBA6015 | reverse complement strand
CGGGTTCCAACCAGCCGCGGGAGGGACGGGTGCCACACCGTCCGCGTCGTGCAAGCCACCCTTTCAGACGCTGCCTTTGCCACGGCGGCTCGCCCGGAGGTCTTCGCCCTACCTGCCTTTGCATGGCCTCGTCATCCGTAGCCTCGCTCGCCAGAGCGTGGGTCTCTGAAGGCAGGCGGTGCTGATTAGGTTTTATGGCAACATTCAGTTGCGAATGCCTTGACCTTGATGGGGGGTAGCACTAGGATTCATTATTAAACGCAGCCTGTACCTCAAAACTGTATAAACAACTCGCCATATGCATCGTCTATGAACCTGGTCAAGTCAAAACAACGTGTCGCCGACCACGGGGAGGTCTTCACCCCTGCATGGATGGTTGAAGCCATGCTCGACCTGGTGAAGGGCGAGACCGAGCGCATTGACTCGCGCTTCCTGGAGCCGGCGTGCGGGGACGGCAACTTCCTGGTGCAGATCCTGCGGCGCAAGCTCGCTGCCGTGGAACTCAAATACGGCCCGTCCGATTTCGATCGGCGGCACTTCGCGCTGCTCGCGCTGATGTGCATCTACGGCATCGAGCTGCTGACGGACAACATCGCCGATTGCCGCGCCAACCTGCTCGAGATCTTCGCCGAGTATCTGAACCTTGATCCGTCTGACGACCTGTATCGCGCCGCCGTCTACGTGCTCTCTCAAAACCTTGTCCACGGCGACGCCCTGACGATGCGGGCCAATGGCGATCAGCCGATCACCTTCGCCGAATGGGGTTATCTGGGCAAAGGCCGGTTCCAGCGGCGTGACTTTCGCTTTGACAGTCTCACCCAGTCATCGGCCTACAGCGCCGACCCGCTCTTCGCCCATCTCGGCAAGCACGAGATCTTCACCCCCGCCAAGCCTGTTTACCCGCCCATGACCGTGAGTGATCTGGCAACCGCGTTCAAAGGAGTGATATGATCTCACACGAAGGCACGAAGGAATCAAGGAGGGATGCACGTGCATGTGAACGGAAAACAAGACTTCGCGTCTTCGTGCCTTCGTGTGAACCAGAATAGTCAGGCAGGGGCAATATGAACTCACACGAAGACACGAAGGCACGAAGGGATCAAGAAGAGTTGTCCCGGATTGTGGTGGATTGTGCATACCGAATGCATGTGAATATCGGGCCTGGACTATTGGAGTCCGTGTATGAAGCGGTGTTGGAGAAACTGCTATTGGAGCAGGGGCTGGAGGTAAGTCGGCAGAAGGCTATACCGATTAACGTCATGGGGCTTTCGTTCAATGAGGGTTTTCGGGCGGATTTGATTGTCGAAAATACGCTGCTGGTCGAATTGAAATCGGTCGAAAAGCCTGCTCCCGTTCATGCCAAGCAGGTTTTGACCTATCTGCGTTTATTGAATCTGCCGCTGGGACTGCTGATCAATTTCGGAGCTGCCACCTTCAAGGAGGGCTGCACGCGCATTGTGAACGGAAAACAAGACTTCGCGTCTTCGTGCCTTCGTGTGAACCAGAATAGTCAGGCAGGGGCAATATGAACTCACACGAAGACACGAAGGCACGAAGGGATCAGGCCAGCTTTGCCTTGCGCGGCCGCAACCCGGATGTGCTGACGTGCATCGCGAATCTTTCCAATGACGAGGTGTTCACGCCGCCGGCGTTCGCCAAGCGGATGCTGGATACGCTGGCCGAGGCCTGGGCCGCTAACCACGGCGGCGCGAATCTCTGGGCCGACAAGACGGTGACATTCCTCGACCCCTGCACGAAATCCGGCGTGTTCCTGCGCGAGATCACCAGCCGCCTCACCAAGGGGCTGGAGAAAAAGATTCCGAACCTGGAAAAGCGCGTCAATCACATCCTGACGAAGCAGGTGTTCGGCATCGGCATCACGCAAATCACCAGCCTGCTGGCGCGGCGCAGCGTCTATTGCTCCAGGCACGCCAACGGCAAACACTCCATCGCCAAATCGTTGGACAGCGACGACGGCAACATCTGGTTCCAGCGCATCGAGCACGCGTGGGATGGCGACAAGTGCCAGTATTGCGGCGCGGGCAAATCCGTATTCGACCGGGCGGCGGGCCTTGAAACCCACGCCTACGCATTCATTCACACCGACAACATCAAGACTCGGATCACCGAGATATTTGGAGGCAACATGCAATTCGACGTCATCATCGGAAATCCGCCGTATCAACTGAGCGACGATGGCTTTGGCACGAGCGCTGCGCCCATTTACCATCACTTCGTTCAGCAAGCGAAGGCATTGGAGCCGCGATACTTGTCGATGGTAATTCCCGCCCGTTGGTTTGCTGGTGGAAAAGGTCTGGATGAATTCAGGGAATCGATGCTAACCGATGATCGCCTGCGTTCAATCGACGACTACCTCAGTGCTTCCGATGTCTTTCCCGGGGTGGGCCTCAAGGGGGGCGTTTGCTTCTTCCTATGGGACCGGGATAATGCAGGGCAATGTCGAGTCACCACTCATTTTAAGGACTGGTCTGACTCAACGAGCACGCGCCAGCTCCTCGAGAATGGCGCGGACGTGTTTATTCGCTTCAATGAAGGACTTTCAATTCTCAACAAAGTCATTGCATTGGAGCGAGGGGACACGGATTCGCTAGTTTTGCCAGAAAGTAAGCGTTTCGAGCGGTTGGTGAGTTCGAGGAAGCCGTTTGGACTTGAAACAACATTTAAAGGCAAGCCGACCATGCGGGCGGGAGATGTTCTAATCTATCAGAACGGCGGAACGGGGTACATCGCCAGAGCGTCGATTCCGACCGGCACCAATCTCGTCGATAAGTGGAAGGTTTTCACTGGTCGAGCCGCACCTGGCACAGGCAACAAAGACACTTACCCGCACCGAATCATCAGCACCCCATTTATTGGGGAACCTGAATCAATCTCTTCGGAGACATATCTCTGCATTGGTCCGCTGGAGTCAAAAAAACAGGCCGAAAGTGTTTTGTCCTACCTCTCCTGTCGGCTGACGCGTCTCCTGATTCTTTTGCACAAGCCATCACAGGACACGACGCGTAAAGTTTACACTTTCGTTCCGATTCAAAAGTGGACGCAGCTTTGGACGGACGAAGCACTATACGCGAAATATGGAATCTCAGAAAGTGAGATTGCATTTATCGAGAAGGTTGTGCGCCCGATGGATCTCACAAACGAAGCCCAAGAAGAGGC
>DIZZ01000280.1 GCA_002428045.1 Verrucomicrobia bacterium UBA6015 | reverse complement strand
GTGACCTCGTGTTTGGGAGTCTCCGGACAATCGAACGGGGTCTCCACCGTGGATTCTCCACCCATGGTGAAGGTCCCCGGCTTGATATAGACAAACTCCAGGGTCACTCCGTTGCCGAGATCGAGTGTGAGTTCTGGCTTGTTTTCTCCGTTTGCAGGAGTGAGCGCAAGTCGGAAACCCCAGTTGGGGTAGCCCCCGAGGCCGGATTCACGGATGCGCCTCTCGGAATTACAACCCGTAGCATCACCTTTCCATGAACCGCCACGAAGGATGATTCTGCCACCTCCCCCGAAATTCGGAAGATACATCTGCATGCCGCCGGAGAAACTTTTCATCACCGCCACGCCTCTGAGTTCTTTCTGCGGGGTGCTGAAGGCTGCGGCCGGTATTTCGATCGAGCCATCGCTGTTGTTGATAATTTTCTTGTCCTCCTCTGTGGCTGGCGAAGCGATGACCTGCTCGGCAAGGGTCGGCTCATCCGCCTCGCCCAGTTCCTCACCCAGCGGAGCGAGCGTGACGGCCTTGAACTCCTTGATGATCCTTTGCTGGGTCAGCAAAGACATATTGCTCCATGTGCCGGGCTTCCCTTCGCCCCCATACTGACGCGTCTCGCCCAACACATCGCCGATCCACATGGCCCGCTTAACGTGGAGGTATAAGTCCGGGATCTTGCGGGCCTGGCTGCTGGCAAGAAAGGAGCGGTCCTTGCCATAGATCGTGTCCGTTCCACCAGAGCCCCAGGCTGGGCCGAGGTTGACAGCCCACCCTTTGGGTGTCCAGCGCGCCATGGCCCCATGGGCGCGACTGGGGCGTTTGATCGCCGGGTTGCCGAAGGCCCTGCAGATGAATTGACCGAAAAACGCCCGACGCCCGCAAATGCCGCCATTCATGAGGATGTTCTGGTAGTGGTGCAGCTCGGGTCTGTCCTGGCCGACGCGGTTCGATCCATAATGGACGTTGGTTTTGACGATGGCTGAATAGCGCCAGCCGCCCTTTCCGTCCAAGACGTGGTCGGGCCGATAGTTCCGGAGCATCTCGCGTCCCCAAGCCAGCATCCAGTCCGGTTCATTTCCGTTCACAACAAAACGCAGATTCCAGGCATCGAGGTTCGGGAACTCGGAAAGCAACTCGCCGTCCAGATACGCCTTTTCGTAATGGAGGTAACGCTTTACGGGGTCGTGGTCGTGACTCGGTGCCGCATATTCTAGGGAAATTGCTAAAGCCAGCTGTTGGAGCACGCCGTCCTTGGCCTTCTCGCTCGCCTTCTGGATATCAGTGTATATCTTCATCGCCTGGCCGTATTGTGCCGCACCGATGACTTTGGCTTCCTGTGGGCGGCTTGCGCCGTCCGCCACCAGCATCTGTTTCATCAACTCGGGATCCGCCAGCAAGCGCTCGATCAACTGTTCATGTTCCTTGCCCTGCTGGGCGTACGTTGCCAGACCTTCGGGAGTCCCATCATGCAAGACAACAAACTTGACGAGTTTTGCGTCCAGCGCGTCGCTCGCCAGCAACAGCTGGACTTGTTGCTCGTTTTTGAGCTCGGGTAGCGTTGCCTTCAGTTCCGTGCGGAGCTGATTCATCAGGTTCGAATAACGAGCAACCCGCTTTGCATCCACAGCCTGACCCGTGGCGACGCCGGGTTGCCAAGCTAGACAGAAAACTAGGAAACCTGCGAGGGCGGTGAGTGTGTCTGTGTGTTTGCGGTTCATGATATTGATATTGTAAAAACGCTATTTGTTGCCTACCTCCTCGATCCACTTTCGGTGGAGTTCAAGCAACTCATCTGCCCAGCGCTGCCTGAGGTTCTCCGAACGTTGTTTGCGAAAGAGGGGTGTGAGTTCCGAATTCGGCACCCATGCGCAACGCTGCTGGTAACGACCTGTCATCAAGGCGGCGCGGGCACCTGCCCGCTGGAACCGGCCTGAAGTAACGCATTAATGGATGGGAAAGTAGCAAACCGAACCATGTGGCGTCAAGTCCGGGCAAAAACGCGCCACGAACGCAATCAAACCGTGGATGAAACCGCTTCGTGACGGTAAAACGGCCCGATGAATAAGGCAGTGCCCTCCACTGGTAAGACGCGCACACCCTGCTCCAAGAGGCCAAGATGGCGGAGGATGGCGCATTTCAGTAAATGTTGCATGCAACATAAAGTCTCCGGCTCACCGATCACGCTTGACATAACTGAGGTCTGTGGTACGTTTAAATGTACATCATTAGGGGGGGCTTATGACAACATTAACGGCGACAGCCGCACGCAAATGTTTGTTTGAAATTCTAAAAAAGACAAACGAACGGCACGAGATTTTCCATATTCATCACCGTTCCGGGGATGCGGTTCTGCTATCCGAGCAGGAATACGACAGTCTCAATGAGTCGTTGGCCCTGCTTTCCGCTCCTGGTTTCCGCACCGCCTTCAATACGTCGCGGAAACAAGCTGAAAACAATCAGACGGTCAGTTTCGAGGATGTATTCGGGGAAACGCAGTGACCTATCGTATTCGTTTTACCAAACTGGCTGCGAAGGATGTTCAAAAGCTGTCTCCGAAGCTGCAGCAGAAACTCAAGGAGATTCTTCGCAACCGCATAGCCATTGATCCTTATGGCGGCAAACCGCTCACAGGGGAGTTGAAGGGTTTTTACTCCATGCGCCTGTCGCATCAGGATCGGATTGTCTACTCGATTCACGATGATGAACTCATCGTGGTACTTATGCGGGCGAGAACACACTATGGCGATTGAGTTGATTCGGAAGGATGGACGTTCCCAAAGCCTTGCCTAGTCTGCCTAGGGACAAGTCATCTAATTGGTAAAAGGACAAGCCTGCTAAGGGACAGAGCATCTAACCTAAAGTCCTTTGGGCATGATAGCTAGGCGATCTCGGGTACTTTCAGTGAATCCTGCAGGGGGCGCTGCCTCTTTGTACTTCCGGGTCCAGGTGGGGATTTCCTGTTGATATCGAATCGTTGGCGTTCTCGGCAAAGGTGACGATGGCGTTTGTTTCGTTGCCGTTAACGGCAATGTTCACGATGAAGTTTGAAATATCTCCCCTGTGCCGTAAGCTGACTCGATTTCCCGATCATAAGACGCCGTCCACTGATCGAATAAGTGCCACGTCATTTTACGGCGAGCTCAGGACTCTGAAAATCCTCGATCAAACCGCTTGCATGGCTATCATGCATCCAGCAGTTTAGAATCTAAGCTGCGGACACCGTCTACAAGGAAAAACAATAGAAGTGTCACAATATATTTGTCCCGAACACAATTTGATTGGATGAGGGTTCT
>DIZZ01000042.1:5578-23062 GCA_002428045.1 Verrucomicrobia bacterium UBA6015 | reverse complement strand
AACCGGATTTTGCGGTAATAGGCGATATGGCCCTAAACACTACCGAACGCGATGTCTAGGGGGGATCAACAATGAACGAACTGGTCAAGGCCGACGGGATTGCCGGGAAGATTTATCTGATTCGCGGTATGCAGATCATGTTGGATCGTGATTTGGCGGAGTTGTACGAGACGGAAACCCGGACTCTGAAACAGGCGGTTAAACGAAACGCGGACAAATTTCCGGAAGACTTCATGTTTGAGCTGGAGGAGATGGAAGTCGACCAGATGGTATCACAATCTGTGATACCATCCAAACAGCACCTTGGGGGCGCTGTTCCTTACGCCTTTACGGAGCAGGGTGTCGCCATGCTGTCCAGCGTGTTACGCACCTCGGTGGCGGTTGAAATGAGCATCAGAATCATGCGTGCATTTGTTGCCATGCGCCGATTTATGATTTCCAATGCGGAAATGTTTCGGCGGATGGATTCGTTGGAAGTTCGACAGTTCCATACTGAAAAGAAAGTGGATGCCGTACTGGATGCCATCAGTATGCAGGATGTGGTCCCGAAGCAGGGCGTCTTTTTTGACGGACAGATTTTCGATGCCTACTCATTTGTATCCAAACTGGTGCGTAAGGCAAAAATCTCGATTGAGCTGATCGACAACTATGTGGATGACTCCGTGCTGACATTGCTTTCCAAACGGAAGAACGGTGTAACTGCCCGAATTTATACCAAGGGCATTTCAAAACAGCTTCAGCTTGATTTGGAAAAACATAATGCCCAGTATCCGTCGGTGAAAATCGTTCTCTTTGGCGACGCGCACGACCGCTTTCTGATCCTCGACGAAAAAGAGGTTTATCACCTCGGGGCCTCTCTCAAGGATCTCGGCAAAAAATGGTTTGCCTTCTCGAAAATCGAAAAAGACGCACTGACAGTGGCGGAGAAGCTGCGAGGCTGAGGCCCCCAGCGCAAAACCATTGCGCCCGGCGGGGTTCCATGGTACGTTGCAGGCGTTTTGAACAAGGGGCGGAATGGTGAGGGGAACGAGCCTCTGAGAAGCCTTTCCGGACGCCGGGGAACGGATGGCGAAGGGCGGCCCCGGATCTGAGGAGCGAGAGTCAGAAGCTGATTTCGATTGTTGCGGTCGGTGCGTCTGAATTCGTCAGTCGTAACCAGTTGATAAAGTGTGAGTTTCTTAATATGAAGAATGGCGAGACGCCTAAAACCGACCAGCCTAAAAGCGTGTGCGTCTATACCTAAACTTAAAAGACAAGTGTCAAACATGCCAACCGCTACTTTTCGGAGCCGTGCAAGAGTTATTGACCTGTTAGGGCGCCAGCAAATCGCTGATGCGCCGACAGCCGTTGGTGAGTTGTTCAAGAACGCGTTGGACGCAGGGGCTCGGAATGTTTGGGCAGACTACCTGCCAGAGCATGGCTTGGTATCCTTTCGCGATGACGGACTAGGAATGCGTTTGCATGACGTACTGGAAAAATGGCTTATTCTTGCGACAGAATCCCGGCACAAACCAGCGGAGGATGGGTGGGCGAAGTTTGCCGATGAGGAGCAAAAGAAATGGCTGAAAAAGCCGAGTTACGGGGAGAAGGGCATCGGACGCCTTTCCGTGGCTTCGCTCGGACGCATGGCGTTGTTGTGGACGGTTTGGGGAAAAGACACTGAAAAGCGCGGAACCCTCTGCCTTGTCCACTGGCATCTCTTCCAACATCCCTTAAAACTTTTCGAGGACTTGCCAATCCCGTATGCCGAGTTGTCGTCCATTCCCAAGCCTTCGGATGTCGCAACCTTGTTTACCGTATTGCGGGATAGCCCGACAATCCAGGCCATGCTGGCCGAGGAGTCGTGGGATGCGGGACTTCGCGACGAGTTGCGATCAGACATCAACACGGACATCTCGGCGCTTCTGAAAGGGAACATATTCACTTGGGTCAACGGGACAACATTCCTCATACTTGGAGCGCCATCCGACGAGATTTCGGTGCTGTTTGCGGACAAGATGGACAATCCCGAGGACCCCCGTCCTGAATATTTGAAGGCGTTCCATGCGTTTGCCACCTTCTGGGATCCCTTCCATGATGTTCCAGGGCGCCCCTTTCATATCCATCCATCGGTCAACTCCATTCCCGTGAAGCGGACCAATTCTGCAAACCGTTTCTGGCAGCCCAGCGATTTCTCTCAATGCGACCATCACATTCGCATCAACGTGGACGCAAATGGTTTCGCAAAAGGAAGCATCGTGAACTTCGGGGCGCAACCTATCGAGTATACGCGTCAGTTGATGGCACTTCCGGCAGGAAGTCGGTCCCCTGGGGAGTTCTTAGTTGAAATCGGCTACGTTCAGGGCCGCAAAGAGGACACGCGACTGCCGTCAGACACCCATGATGAAATGGAAAGACGCCTGCAACGTGCTGGCGGATTCTCCATCTATATCAACAACGTGCGCATCCAGCCGTACGGTTCGCGCGACAGTGATTTCGCTGGCTTCGAGCAACGGCGGTTGAAGAACGCTGGTCGTTACTACTTCTCGATGCTGCGCATGTTTGGCGGCGTATTCTTCGCCGACAAGGGGCAGACTTCACTCCGGGAAAAGGCGGGACGTGAAGGTTTCATCGCCAACGGTGCCAGCAAAGGGTTGCAGCGGCGGCTTGAAGACCTGTTTGTTGACATCGCCGACAGCTACCTCGGACGCAAGGCCAACCGTGAAGACAAGCGCGACAAACGCGAGGCGAAAGAACTCCTAGCCGCGCAAGAACGCTTAGCTTTGGCAAAAGCTGAGTATCTGGAGCGCGTACGACTTGCGCGGGGGTGGCTTCGCGCTTTTTCGGAAGAAATCAAAAACCAGGTCCTAAGAACGCGCGAGTTCATTTCGCGTGAGACAGACGCCCAACCCGGTCGCTATTTGAACGAGTGCCGAGATAGCCTTGCTCAATTACGCCACCATTTGGTCGAATTACGTGAATCTCCTGCCTCACCACCGGAGGGTGTTGTAATTGATGGGGACGCCTTGGTCGGCGTTGATGATTACATTGCCAAACGGGAGAATGAGTTACGGAACTTAAACGGTGAAATCGCCAAGGTGTCCAGCCGTATTCAAGTGCTGATGCTGCGTGCATCGCAAATGAAAGAACAGGAGAGGGCTGTCGCAGATCGAATGCTGGATTCAGAACGCGCAATCCAAGCCAAGGTACAAGATGTTTTGGCCGCAGCCAAAAGCAAAGCCACATCTTTGGAATACGATTTGTCCGCAGTTGAACAAAAGGCTCTTACCGAGCTGGAAGAGTGCATGGAAAAAGTGCTGGAAGGCATTACCGCGAAAGATATTGCAAGCGACAAGACCGGGGTGAAAGCCCAACGACTTGAAGAGGCGATTCAATCACAGGAGACTCTGTTTGAGCACAAAATAGCCCCCCGATTGCGAACGCTTCGAGATGAAATTCTTCATTTGACTGACGAGGCAGGCGGAATGTTCCTTTTCACCGCACAGGCAGAGGAACTTACCCGCCTCAAAGAACGTCAGTCATTCCTTGTGGACATGGCGCAGCTCGGTCTCGTCTTTGAAGCCGCCAACCATGAGCATGAAGAGCAGGTCGGTGTGGTTCGCCACGCCATCCGTCAACTAGAGGGCGGCCTAACTGGCGAGGGTGCCCGTACATTGGCTGCGTTGTCCGATGCTTTCGACATCATCGACGAGCGTATCCGAATGTTTGATCCGTTATTGCGCCGCCGTTCTGCTGTATTTGAGAGTATTTCGGGCGAGGAAATCGAAGCGTTTTTGCTGCGTCGGTTTGATGAGCGTATCAAAAGCTCGAAAATAATCGCCGAGTTCTCAGATGAGTTTCGGCAGTCCAAGTGGGCGAAAGTCAAACGTCCGAACTTTCTTGGGGCATTGCACAACCTGTTTTTAAACGCGACCTATTGGTGCTGCCAAGGCCCAGCAGAGCGACGCATCCGCCTATCAAAAGCAGACGGGCGCCTTGTTGTCTCCGATTCAGGCCCCGGCGTGGTTGTCCGGGATACGGAACGTATTTTCGAGCCTGGATTCTCGCGTCGGCCTGGCGGGCGCGGTCTTGGCCTCTATATAGCCCGCGAGTCCTTGCGCGGCATGGGCTATGAACTGGAATATTCTGAGAAGCCCCTATCGGACGCGCTGGGCGGCGCCAATTTCGTTGTCTTCAAGATGGAGGTTCACTAAATGCCTGATCCACAACCGGATGATTTGCGCAAGAGCATCGCTCGTCAGTTCTGCAAGACAGTACTCTGGGTTGACGATCAAATCGTGTCATTGACCGATGTCACTGTACACGATGCGATCAAGTGCCTTTCGGATGCCAGAGAGAAGAAAACGCGGGATGGAATCGTAAAAAAAATCGAGGACGGAAAATACTTCCAAAAAGGGGTTGAATCTTTCGCAAAAGCTGGAGTGCTTTGCCAGTTGTTCAGCTTTCCTCAACTAGATCCCACTGGTCATGATCACTATGCTGACCACGAACCTCTTGCCCATTGCAAGCTCCTTGCCAAGCAGGCCGATGTGTTGATTGTGGACTGGTATCTTGGTTCTTCAGATGACTCGGGGAACGCCAAGACCATTATAAGTGAACTATTGAAGGCGGAATCCGGTACACGTTTTATTTTTGTCCTTTCACAAAAGCCGACCGAAGCGGACTCTCAAGTCGCAGATGAATGGTCTGATAAGTTGTCCAAGGCTGGCGAAAGTGACTGGTATTCAACAGGCGATGGCCAATTTGTTTGTGTTCTCGCCAAGAATGACTTCACGACAGCTCCCGGTCAACTTGTGTCCAAAGTCTTTGACTGCCTTTCCCAGACCTATCCTGATTATTTGCACTGGGCGGCATTGGAAATTAGCGGACGAATTAAAGAATACACACCAAGATGGCTTTCCGCGCTTCCCGTTGGAACGGACTTGGGAATCCTTGCCGAACGGAAGTATGAGCAAGAATCCGACACGCGTCATGCGATTTTCGAGAATTTGATGGAAGACCTGAAATTCGCAGTAGATTACTCATCTATTAGTATTGTTTGCAGAGATGTGCTTGACGACAAAGAGCATCCGCTGAATAGAAAATACAAGGATCTGGCGCAGTCTCTTGATGTTATTTCAGATCAGGGGCAAAAGGAAGCAGCCAAACGTCTTTTCCCGTTTTCAGGATTTGATAAAGCAAAAAAAATTAAGGAGGACACGGCCAAAATCGCCCCGCTGGAATCCATCAATGAGACAATCAAGAAATTTATATGTGGGGTAAACGCATTCGATTGCTTTTGTGAATCGGTAAGCACGATGTCTATACAAACAAATAGTGTCAAGCGAGGTGCTGTTTATCATGAAAGCGAACCCTCGCATATTTGGATATGTATCGCGCAATCCTGTGATTGTCTTCGTTCCGAAAATCTCCTTTTCGTCAAAGCTGTGAAAAACAGTTCATTGGTTGCGAACGGGAATCCAAGGCAGGCCAAGCCGGGTGACACATTCATTCAATTCAAAGGAGATGAATATGTAATTTCGGCATCTATTCCGGAGAGCCTCAAAACATATGCGGTTACACCTGAACGTCAGATTATCGGGCTGACACTTGTGGGTTTCGTCCGCGAATGCATCCTGTCACGCATAGCCGCTCGATACTGGGGGCATGCAACCCGTGTCGGAGTCAATCAACCCGCCCTGTTGCGGGCCAAGCGCAAGGAGGGACAATGAACGAGAAACAGCGCATAGCTATCGATTTGTTTTCCGGCTGCGGAGGATTGACTCAAGGGCTTGAAGACGCGGGATTCAAGGTTCTTGCGGGTGCGGAGATCCGTCGCCACGCGCGGGCGACGTATAAAGCAAACCATGATGGAGTTCGAGTTTATACTGACGTACGCAAAATCTTCTGCAAACCCTTCTTGAAAGAGTTCAACCTTGCGAAAGGCGAACTAGATTTGCTCGCGGCGTGTCCGCCTTGTCAAGGATTTTCATCCATTCGCACGCGCAATGGTGCAGTCGCAGACGACGAACGGAATGACCTCATTTTTCAGGTAGCTCGCATTGTGAGGGGGTTGCTGCCGAAGTGTGTCCTAATTGAGAATGTCCCCCGTTTGCTGAAAGATGATCGGTTAGCGAGGTTTAAGGAAAAGCTGGCAAGGTTGGGGTACGTTTTTTCCGAAGGCGTTCTCAACGCTAAGGACTTCAATGTGCCACAGCGTCGGAACCGAATGATATTGATTGCGTCGCTGGAACAGCTCGGAGATCCTTTCGGTTTGCCTCCCAAGTCCGCCACCGAGTTGACGGTCCGCCAATTCCTCGAAGGCCTTCCCGCTCCTGATGCTGAATACGCACCGCCGTTACAGAGAATACGCCAGATGCTGTCACCCTTGGTTCAAAAAAGAATTGAAGCTATCAAACGGAATCGCGACGAACTGCCAGAAGAACTCGCGCTCGATTGCCATAAGAATTGTCCAAAGGGCTTCCGTGATGTGTATGGGCGCATGGCGTTCGATTCGGTTGCACCCACCATCACGCAGGGTTGCACCAACCCATCGAAAGGTCGTTTTGTCCATCCTTCGCAAAACCGTGGCATCACAGCCTACGAGGCCATGCTCCTGCAGGGATTCCCCGAAGGCTATCAATTCAACGTCTCCCTTGGTATTGGCAAGATTGCATCAATGATCGGTGAGGCTTTTCCGCCTCCTATGGCGCGAGCGCAAGCGGCCCACATCAAAAGGAAGCTCGAAGCTTCTGGGGTATGATCGGCATCATCAGTGGCTCGATTCGGGGCAGGCGGGGGATGCTTCGGTTTTGCCAGGCTCTATCTGGTTGCAGAATTTGCCTGATGCATATTGCGCGGGGATTGATTATGGGCGGTGATCGGGGTATGGTTGCTTGCTTGATGAGCAAGGCGAACTGGAATTTACGGGTGATGCTAGATGAATTTGAGAGAGTGATATGCCGACATTGAATTGGATTGGGCGGAAGGCGGTGGAGAATCATCATCGGCAGGTGCCGTTTCACCTGCTGAAGGATGTGCCGGAGTTGTCTGTCGGTGATCCGGGGGCGGGGAATCTGCTGGTCGAGGGCGATAACCTGCTGGCGCTGAAAGCCCTGCTGCCCTACTACGGCGGGCAGGTGAAATGCATCTATATTGATCCGCCGTACAATACCGGCAATGAAGGCTGGATTTATAACGATAATGTCAACAGCCCCGAAATGCGGGAATGGCTCGGGCGAACCGTCGGCAAGGAGGCGGACGACCTCACCCGCCACGACAAATGGCTTTGCATGATGTATCCCCGTCTATGCCTGCTGCGGGAAATGCTGCGTGAGGACGGTGCCATCTTCGTGAGCATTGATGATAATGAGGTGCAATCGCTACGGTTCCTGATGGACGAGGTTTTCGGGCGGGAAAATTTTGTTGCGACCGTGATCTGGCAAAAGAACTTTTCAACCAAAAACACGGCCCGACATTTCTCCGAAAGCCATGATTTTGTAGTTGTCTACGCAATGCGTGCATCAGTGTGGCGCCCCCTACTACTGGTCCGTAGTGCAGTTCATGATGCTCGTTACAAAAACCCGGACAATGATGCGCGGGGGGCATGGACATCAAGCGATCTTTCTGCTCGGAATTATTACAGTTTGGGCACTTATCCGGTCAGGTGTCCATCGGGAAGAATCATCGAACGCCCACCTGCAGGAAGGTACTGGACTATATCAGAGGAAAATTTCAAACGACTTGATTCTGAAAACCGAATTTGGTGGGGCAAGCAAGGCAACAACATGCCTCGCCTTAAACGTTTTTTGACCGACGTTCAAGCTGGTGTTGTCCCTGATACAATCTGGCCATACACTGAAGTTGGACATACCCAAGAAGCCAAGAAGGAACTGCTTGCAGCTTGCGACTTTGCGGACTCGCAATCCGTCTTTATCACGCCCAAACCGACGCGGCTGATACGTCGTATTCTTGAGCTTGCAACCAAGCCAGGCGATATCATTCTCGACTCCTTCGCCGGTTCCGGTACGACGGGGCATGCGGTGATGCAGATGAACAAGGAGGATGGCGGTAATCGGCGGTTCATCATGGTGGAGATGGATCCGAATATCTGCCGGAATGTGACGGCGGAACGGGTGAAACGGGTTTCCGAGGGCTATACGAACGGCGGGGGCAAGGCGGTCGAGGGGCTGGGCAGCGGATTCCGGTTTGCGGTGCTGGGGGACGCGCTGTTTGATGAACGGGGCAATATCCGCAATACGGTGCGGTTCGGCGATCTGGCGCGGCACGTCTATTTTGTCGAGACGGGCGAGCCCCTGGGAGCGCGGGCGTCCCGCCCGCATTCCCCGCTTCTCGGCATTCACAACGGCAAAGGCATTTATCTGCTGTACAACGGCATTCTGAAGGATAAGTCGCCGGACGGCGGGAATGTGCTGACGACTCCGGTGCTGTCGTTCCTGCCGAAGCACGCCGGGCCGAAGGTGATCTATGGCACGGCCTGCCGTCTCGGGGCCGACCGGCTCCGCCGCGAGGGAATCGTGTTCAAGCAGTTGCCTTACAAGTTGAAGGTGGATGCCCGGTAGTCAACAGGGGGATAAAAGATGAACACTAAAACATCCAGCATTGGCAAGCGAAAGAATGACGGCATCCCCGCCTTGCTGGCTGAAGTACGCCAACTCATTGCCAATGCCCGCAATGCCGCCGCGTCCGCGGTCAATACCCTCCAGGTGCTGACTAACTTCGAAATCGGTCGTCGTATCGTCGAGCACGAGCAGAAAGGGGAGAAGCGGGCGGAATATGGGGCCAAACTGCTCAAAGCCCTTTCGGAAAAACTGACGGAAGAGTTCGGCAAGGGGTTCTCAAAGGCTAACCTTGAATACATTAGACGGTTCTTTTTGGAGTGGCAGCACCGTATCCCGCTAATTACCCAGACAGCGTCTGGGCAATTGGCAGTGCGGGGGAAAAGTCAGGAGCTCCCTGACCTATTGGTGCATGGGCAGATTTCGCAGACGCCGTCCGCGAAATCCGTAGCTTTTACCCTGAGCTGGTCTCACTATGTCCTGCTCATGACCATCAAGGACCCTGACGAGCGCAGCTTCTATGAGATCGAGGCATCCAATGAAGGCTGGTCACTCTCCGAACTCAAACGGCAGAAAGCGTCGGCCCTCTACGAACGTCTCGCTCTCAGTCGTGACAAGGTGGGCATCCGGCAACTGGCCGAAAAGGGCCAGATTATCACCAGCGCCGAAGATGTGCTCCGCGAACCGTATGTTTTGGAATTTCTTGGGTTTGACGAGAAGTCTGAATATTCCGAGACGGAGCTGGAATCGGCGATTATTGATCACCTTGAGCGCTTCCTGCTTGAGCTCGGCAAGGGCTTCCTGTTCGAGGCCCGCCAGAAGCGGTTCACCTTCGATGAGGACCATTTTTTCGTTGATCTTGTTTTCTACAACAGGATCCTGCGCAGTTACGTCATCATTGACCTCAAGCTGGACAAGCTTTCCCACCAGGACCTAGGCCAGATGCAGATGTACGTCAACTATTTCGACCGCCATGTAAAGCTGCCCGACGAGAATCCAACCATCGGCCTTCTTCTGTGCAAATCCAAGAAGGACACCATCGTGGAACTTACGCTACCCAAGGATGCCAATATCCACGCCCGCGAATACCAGCTTTATCTGCCTTCCAAGGCGTTGCTGAAAAAGAAACTCCTCGAATGGAGCAAGGAGCTGCAACATGATTCTTAAAAGTTACCAGGAGGAGGCGCTGGACTGGCTGGAAGCCTTTTTCAAGCGTTGCAAGACGAGCAGCAATCCGCGTTTCGCGTATGAGGAGACGACCAAGGACTGGCGTGGTATGGCGCTGCATTACCGTCCATTGCCGACGCTGGCGCATGTGCCGTACATCTGCCTGCGCATCCCTACCGGCGGCGGCAAGACGCTGATCGGAGGCCTGGCCATCGAGCGGGCAAACCGCAGCCTGCTGTTCACCCAGCACAGCGTGACGCTCTGGCTGGTGCCCTCGGAACCGATCCGGACACAGACGCTGAAGGCGTTGCGCGATCCCGATAATCTTCTGCATCAGGCGGTCTTTTCCGCGCTGGGCGAGGTGACGGTTCTGGAGATCGAGCAGGCGCTGCGGATGAAGCCGAACGTTCTGAATGGATCCAGCGTCATCATTGTGGCGACGATGCAGGCGTTCAAGCAGGAGGATATGGAACGGCTGAGCGTCTACAAGCAGAATACGGATATGCTGCCGCATTTCGAGGCGGTGCGCGATCCGGCGGCGCGGGGCAACCTTTCGCTGGTGGATGCGCTGCGGCTGCGGCATCCGTTCGTGATCGTGGACGAGGCGCATAACCAGGGCACGGCGCTGGCGTTCGAGACGCTGGCGCGGTTCGAGCCGAGCGCGATCCTGGAACTGACCGCCACGCCGGACCGCTCGCTACAGCCGAGCAATGTCCTTTTCAGCGTGGGTGCATCGGCCCTGCAGGCGGCTGATATGATCAAGATGCCGCTGGAGTTGATACGGCGCGACAATTGGCAGGATGCCGTCCGGGATGCGATTGCCTGCCTGAACAACCTTCAGGCGCTGGCGGATGCGGAGTGCCAGGAATCCGGCGACTATCTGCGTCCGATCATGCTCTTGCAGGCGGAACGTAAGGACAATGACCGGGAGACGCTCGTGCCCGAGCGGGTGAAGCAGTCGCTGATGGATGATTTCGGTGTTCCGGAGGACGAGATCGGCATCGCGACCGGGGTCAACGACGATATCGCCGGGGATGACATTCTGGCCAAAACGTGCCGGAAGCGGTTTATTATCACCATAGACAAGCTGCGGGAAGGCTGGGACTGCCCGTTTGCCTATGTGCTGTGTTCCTTCCGCAATACCAATTCGGCGACGGCGGCGGAGCAGATCCTGGGGCGGATCCTGCGTATGCCCGGCGCGAAGCGCAAGTCCCGGCAGGAATTGAACGAGGCGTATGCATTTGTCACCTCGACGAATCTTCAATCCACCGTAGAGAGCCTGCGGGACGGTTTGGTCAAGAACGGTTTCGAGCGGCAGGAGGCCCGCGATCTGATCCATACCGCCGAGGATCCAAACGGCGACGACTTGTTTACGCTTTCATCCGGTGTGACCTTTACCGCCCCGGAACTTCCAGAACCGGAAGCCATACCGGCGGGGCTGGCGGCGAAGGTCGAGATTGCGCCCGAATCCGGTTCGATCACGCTCAAAGGCAATTTTAACGCGAAGCAGGCGGCGGCCCTTGAAGGCGTATTCCAGAGTCAGGAAGGCAAGGCTGCGGTCCGGCAGGCGATTTCACGGATCGGGGCATCCGTGGCGCGTACACAGAAGACGCCATCCGAATTGGGAGAATTGTTCCATGTGCCTCTGCTGGCCTTGCGCCAGGGCGAATTTTGGGAGCCGTTCGAGGAAACGCATCTGCTGCAAGGCGACTGGCGGCTGCTGGATTATCCGGCGGAATTGTCCGAGGGGGAATTTGCGAAACCGGAGCGCACGGCCCAGGGTGGTCGTTTTCTCGTACGCGAGGAATCCGTAAAATTCGAATATTTCGCCAATGTCGAGGCGCAACTGGCCTTGTTCGATTTTCAATCCGAATGGAGTCAGGTAGATCTGGTGGAATGGCTCGCAAAGAATATCCACGATGACAGCGTCTTGCCCGATGAGAAAGCCGCCTTTCTCAATGCGGCGGTCACGTCGCTGATCGAGAAGCGCAGCCTTTCGCTGGAGGAATTGAACTACGCGAAATTCCGGTTGCGAACCGCCTTGGAACAGAAGATCAAAGCTGCCAAACGCGAGGCGATGCGCAAGGTCCACGAATCCTTGCTGGCAACCGTGGCGGACTTTTCGGTGGATGATCGCTGCGAGATGATTTTCGAGCAGGGGCGCTACGCCTATGATTGGCCTTACGCGGGCTTTACCGATTTGCCAGGGCATTTCTTCCCGCATATCGGAAATCTGCGCGCCGAGGGCGAGGAATTCGAGTGCGCCGTGCTATTGGCGACGCGGCTTGAAGGCGTCAAGTACTGGGTGCGGAATGTCGAGCGCAAGCCGACATCCTTCTCGCTGCAGACCGCTACGGACCGCTTTTATCCCGACTTCCTCTGCAAGATGACGGATGGCCGTATCCTGGTGGTTGAATACAAGAACACGCGGGACTGGGATTTGCCGGACAATATCGAGAAGCGGCAGCTTGGTGAACTTTGGGCAAGGCGTAGCAACGGCAAATGCCTGTTCATCATGCCACGCGGCAAGGACTGGGCCGCCATCCAAGCAATACTTAAGGCCTGACCATAGAAGGAGGCACTGGCATGAATACGGAGGCCTGCATGGTGGTGACGACGCTGGCATTGATCAAGTCCACGGTCGGGTGCTATCCCGACGTCGAAGCGCTGATCCGAAGAAAACACCCCTACGAGTGCCCTGAAATTATTTGCTTGCCGATCACCGCAGGCCTACCCGGCTATCTTGCCTGGCTGCAACACGAATGCCAACAGGCCTCCCAGGAAAATGGCCGTCTTGGATTTTGATTCCACCGTTGCCGATGTATTCGACGAGGTTGATGTCCTGCATCTTGAACGTATCTGCAAGTGGGTTGGACAGGAAAATTAAGATGCGTCTGCCCTGGCAAAACGGGAGATCCTGATTGATCTTGGGCGGAATTCGGTGGTACGTTGCAGGCGCTTTGAACAAGGGGCGGAATGGGGAGGGGAATCGAGCCTCGGGAAGCCCTTCCGGTCGCCGGGGAACGGATGGATGAGGGCAGTCCCGAATCTGAGGAGCGAGAGTGCCTGAATCTGATTTCGGTTGTTGCGGTCGTCGCGTCAGAATCCGTCAGTCGTAACCAGTAGATAGAGAGTGAGTTGATTAAGATGAAGAATGGCGAGATGTGACCCCCAAGCCCAATAAATCCGACTTCACATACTATTGGTTATTCGTTCAAACGAGTTGACGTTACAGGCATTCCGGCCTTGGCGGAACGTGCGCGGGGGGAGCCCGGTGACGCGCTTGAAGAGGCGGGTGAAATAGCCTGGGTCGGCAAAGCCGCAGGACCAGGCGATCTCCTTGATGGATAGGGTGGGATTGGCCAGGTTCTGCTTCGCCATCGCCATTCGCTCCTGCAGGATGAAGTCTGTCAGGCGCTTGCCGGTTTCCACCGCGAAGAGATGTGAGAGATAGTCTGCCGAGCATTGAAGACGCGATGCCAGATACTTTACCGACAGGTGCGGGTCATGAAGATGGCTGATGACAAAAAAACGGCATTCGCGAACCTTCGCGGATTCTTTCGGGTTATCGTCCTCGTCGTCCTGCACCATTACCAATCGCAGATAGGCCAGCACGGCTTGCAGCAGGCTTCGCATCGCCTCTTCGGACTCCGGTTGCGTCGCACCAGCTTGCAAGGCCTCGATATCGTCCAGATACCTGGCTATCTGGTGGCCTTTTCCAGTCTTGAAGTACTCGAAGTCCTGCGAACGAGGTTTGCCGCTTGGTGTCCGTACACCTGTGTGCAGCGTGACTCCATCCCGGGGGAACATAATGACCAGGTTCCGGAATGTACCCCGCCAGTGGTGGGCGGTCTCCGCATGCGGCATTTTACGCGGGACCAGTAGTGCCTCGCCCGCCGGAAGGCGGATGGTTTCGTGCGGGAACCGGAACTCTGTGGCACCACCGAGCTGTAGGAATAGTTCGGGGTGGAAGTGCGAGTGCCCACCCTCCAGAAGGCGTGCGCCTCTGGAAGGAGCGGGGCAGTGCAGCCGGATACCGTGCTGCTGTGCGCACGACAGCCATTTGTAGACGGCTGCCTGGTAACGATCCCTATGACGGTTGCTGAGCATGCTTGCGTGCGGATCCCTGAATATAAGATATGTCCTGATATTGTCGGTTTTTGCCTAAGAATGGCCCTTGATACGGCGGTCAGACTGTCCTATAAACAAGACCATTGCACAAGGTCAAAACACACGTAGGAGAAGGAAACAAGTATGGACACGAAGATCAGGGTCACCATCTGGAACGAGTTTCGTCACGAGAAAAAACATGAGATCGTCAAGCGCATTTACCCGGAGGGGATGCATGCGACCATCGCCGAGGGTATCCGGTCGGAAGACCTGGATATCCGGCTGGCGGCGCTTGACGATCCCGAACACGGGTTGACCGAGGATGTGGTCAATAGCACCGATGTGATGCTGTGGTGGGGGCATTGCGCCCATGGAGCGGTGCAGGATGACATTGTCCGGCGCGTCCAGAAGCGGGTGTTGGAGGGGATGGGGCTGATCGTGTTGCATTCCGGCCATTTCTCGAAAATATTCAAAGCCCTGATGGGGACGACCTGCTCGTTGAAATGGCGTGAAGTCGGCGAAAAAGAGCGGCTGTGGAATATCGAGCCGTCGCATCCGATTACCCGGGGGATCGGGGACTATTTCGAACTGCCCCACACGGAGATGTACGGGGAGCGGTTCGACATTCCCCAGGACGGCAAGGTGTTGTTCATTTCCTGGTTCGAGGGCGGGGAAGTCTTCCGAAGCGGGGTGGCATTCGAACGGGGGCATGGCAAGGTGTTCTATTTCCGACCGGGGCATGAGACCTATCCGATCTACCATGATCAGAATGTGCTCAAGGTCATCGGCAACGCCGTCCGGTGGGCTCGTCCGCAGATTATGCAGGCGCACACGGCACCCAATTCCCCTGCGCTGGAGGTGATCAGGACCCCGAATCCGCACACGACCGGGGCGGGAATGGTTCAGGATCTGGATGGATGCCATCTACCGCTCGGCAGCGCAAGGCAAGCCCGTAAAAATGGGGAACGCATGACCGTTTGAGGGAGGTTGTTATGAATGCGAAAACGCCAATCTGCTTGCATGTGGCGGTTAACGGGAATGATGCCCATCCGGGCACGGCGTCCTTGCCGCTTGCGACCTTGGTGGGTGCGCGCGACGCATTGCGTCGTCGGCAGCGTCCGCCAACAGCGGCGGGAACTGTGATTGTGCACGAGGGGACGCATTATCTTAATGAGCCCTTGGTGCTGACTGCGGAGGATTCCGGGATTGCTTTCGAGGCGGCACCGGGCGAGCGGGTTACATTGAGCGGAGGGTGTCGGCTGGCGTGTGCCTGGAAGCCGTACCGCGACGGCATTATGATGACCACGGTGCCGGCAGGGATGGATTGCACCCAGTTGTTCATCAATGGCAAGCGCCAGATCCGGGCAAGGGTTCCCAACGCCGATCCGTCCCGGACGGAGAAATACAGCGGGTACGCCAAGGTGGCGGGAGCCTTGGCCCCCGAGGTGCCGGATCCATGTCCGGACAAGGATGCGGACATGACCTATTCCGGGCAGCCGCAACGCGGGCTGGTGTTTGATCCGGTGGAATTCACGGACAAGCGGTGGGCGCGGCCCGAGGAGGCGGTGGTCCATGCCTTCCAGGCGCTTTACTGGGCGAACATGCAATGGCGGGTGCGGCACGTTGACTGGGAGCATCACCGGATCTGGTTTGGCGAGGGCGGACAGCAGGTCGGGGCAAAGTATTTCGAGACGCCCTCGCTGGTTAATGAGAAATCGCGGTTCTTCGTCGAGAACGTGTTCGAAGAACTGGATGCTCCCGGCGAATGGTATCTGGACCGGTCCGGCGGAATTCTCTATCTGATGCCGGAGGATGGCGTGGTGCTGGAGAACGCCCTCGTCGAGGTCCCGGTATTGCAACGGCTGGTCGAGATCCGGGGGTGCCAGCGCAATCCCGTGCATGATGTCCGGTTTTCCGGGTTCCGGCTAGCGCACACGACATCCACCTTCCTGGAGGAATACGAGGTTCCCTCGCTGAGCGACTGGGCGATCCACCGGGGTGGCTCGGTGTTCCTTGAAGGGACGCGCGACTGCGCCATCCGCGGATGCTGGTTTGACGCGGTGGGCGGTAATGCGGTCTTTGTCAACAATTACAACCGCAATGCGAGCGTGACCGGTTGCACCTTTGCCGGGGTTGGTGAGAGCGCGGTCTGCTTCGTGGGTACGCTGGAGACAACCAATGGCGCACAAAAGACATTCCCGTACGAATGCCGGGCGGAGAACAACGATATCACGCGATGCGGCATCTTCGGCAAGCAGGTGGCCGGTGTCTATATCTCGCGTGCCAAGCGCATCACGGCTGGCCACAACCACATTTATGACATGCCCCGCGCCGGACTCTGCATCGGTGACGGCACGTGGGGCGGGCACGTCATCGAGTTCAACCATGTCCACGACACCTGCCGGGAGACCGATGACCATGGCCCGTTCAATTCCTGGGGGCGCGACCGGGGCTGGTGCCTGGCGCAATCGCACGCGAAGTACACCTGCAACCGGAGCCACGATGCCTACCAGATGCTGGTGGACGCCATGGAGCCGGTGATCATCCGCCATAACTTTTTCGAGGAAAAGCGTGGCTGGGGGCTGGATCTGGACGATGGCGCGTCCAATTACGAGATCTACAACAACCTCTGCGTTGGCGTCAGCATGAAGCTGCGCGAGGGATGTCACCGCACCGTTTACAACAACATCTGGGTCAACGGTGCCAACTCGCCCTGCTTCCATGTCGGCAACGAGGACAACCACGACCGGTACTTCCGCAACATCACGGTCATGTCGCAGGCGCACGCCCAGGCCATGAATGATCTGAATTTCCGGATGACCAAGAACCGGGGCGAGATCTATACGCTGATTGCGCCGCCAGCGCATGGGCCTTGGCTGGAGGAGATTGACCATAACTGCTTCTTCAGCGATATCGGGCGGTTCGAGGTGCGAATTGTCGAGCGAGAGCGGCCGGAGCGGCGCTGTGGCATGGAGGAATGGCAGGCGCTCGGGTTCGATCGTCATTCGGTCTATGCCGATCCGTTGTTTGTCGATCCGCAGAACAACGATTACCGGGTGCGCCCGGAGTCGCCGGCAATCAAGCTGGGGTTTGTGAATTTCGCGATGGGCCAGTGGGGACTGACGGCAGACTTCCCCAACGCGTGGTGGAAACGTAATCTAGCGCCCTAATCTAGCGCCATTATCTTCCCTCTCTCCCTTTTTATTACTAGCGATCTCTACTCGTTTTTGCCCCCACGAATTACGCATAACAGAAATGCATTATGCGCATTTTTTCTGTGGCAAACCGCTTGGGACCAAGCGTAATATAATCATCAAAAAACAAAGAGGATAATAACTATGCTTATGAATACGGATCACCCTTGGTTTGACGCGAACCTCAGCATGCAGGAACGTGTGGATGCACTGGTTGGGGCCATGACGCTGCGCGAGAAGATCGCCCAGATGCTGCATGAAGCGCCGCCGATCCCGCGTCTGGGAGTGCCTGCCTACAACTGGTGGAACGAGTGCCTGCATGGCGTGGCGCGGGCGGGGCAGGCCACCGTGTTCCCCCAGGCGATCGGCATGGCCGCGACCTTCGACGAGCCCCTGATGCATGAGGTCGCCTGTGTGATTGCCGACGAGGCGCGTGCCAAGTATCACCAGGCCGT
>DIZZ01000042.1:0-5534 GCA_002428045.1 Verrucomicrobia bacterium UBA6015 | reverse complement strand
CGCGATCCGCGCTGGGGCCGGGGACAGGAAACCTATGGCGAGGATCCGTATCTGACCGCCCGTCTTGGCGTGGCCATGTGCAAGGGATTGCAGGGGGATGATCCCCGCTACCTCAAGCTGGTGGCAACACCCAAGCATTTTGCCGTGCATAGCGGCCCCGAGCCCCTGCGGCATGAGTTCAATGCCATCGTCAACGAGCGCGATCTGCGCGAGACGTATCTGCCGCATTTCAAGGCGTGCGTGCAGGAGGGCAAGGCCTGGTCGGTGATGGGGGCCTATAATCGTACCCTCGGCGAGCCCTGCTGCGGCAGCAAGCGCCTGCTGCAGGATATCCTGCGCGACGAATGGGGTTTCCAGGGCTACGTGGTATCGGACTGCTGGGCCATCAAGGATTTTCATCTGCATCACAAGGTCACGAACACCCCTGCCGAATCGGCCACGCTGGCAGTCAAGCATGGTTGCGACCTGAACTGTGGCGACCTGTACCACTCCCTGTTTGATGCGGTCAACGAGGGGCTGATCACCGAAGCCGAGATTGATGTGTCGGTCAAGCGCCTGTTCGAGGCCCGCGTCCGGCTGGGCATGTTCGACCCGGCTGAAAACGTCCCTTATGCGGCCATCCCGCCATCGGTAGTGCGTTGCCGGAAGCACCTGGATCTGGCACTGGAAGTGGCGCGCAAGTCGGTCGTCATGCTCAAGAACGATGGCACCCTCCCGCTCCGCAACACCCTGAATGTACTCGGCGCAGTCGGACCGAATGCGGACAGCAAGATCGCCATGTATGCGAATTACAGCGGGTTTTCGCCCAATGTGGTGACCGTTGCCGACGGCATCCTGGATCGCCTGTCCATTGGATCCGTGATGTACATGGGCAGTGGTTGCCATCTATGCAAGGATGAGCCGATCATGGAAGGAATCCACAAGGTGAGAATCCGTCCGCTCACGGATGCCGTCATCGCCGTTCTGGGTAACACCACTGAGCTAGAGGGTGAGGAAGGCGGGGTGGCGCTTTCCGACGGCGGCGGCGACCGCACCCGGATCAGTTTGCCGGGGCGGCAGCTTGAGCTGCTTAAGTTTCTGCATAGCAAGGGGAAGCCCGTCGTACTGGTACTGTTGAGTGGCAGCGCGATCGATCTTTCCGAGGTGGAGCCCTACTGCAATGCGATCCTGTATGCCTGGTACCCGGGAGAGCAGGGCGGCAATGCGATTGCAGACGTGATTTTTGGCAATGTCAACCCGTCGGGTCGTCTACCGGTCACCCTGGTGAAGTCGATGGATCAGCTACCGCCCTTCGAGGACTACAACATGGCGGGGCGTACATACCGCTTCATGACCGAAGAGCCGCAGTTCCGGTTCGGTTTTGGTCTGAGTTACACCCGGTTTTCCTATGCAGATCTACAGTGCCGGGTATCGGGCGTCGCGAGGCAGCAGGTGCAGTCCTCCGATATCGTCGAGGTCAGTATTGACGTGAGCAATGTCGGCGAACGCGATGGCGACGAGGTCGTGCAGCTTTACGTGAGTGACATCAAGGCCTCGGTGCCGGTGCCACGGCATCATCTGGAAGGTTTTGCGCGGGTCTCACTTAAGGCGGGCGAGACCAAAACCGTCAACTTCACGCTCAAGCCGGAGCAGTTTGTCTGTTATGCCGATGACGGAACCCCCTTTATCGAGCCCGGCGATTTCCGGATCTCGGTCGGCGGCGGCCAACCGGACGATCCCTCTGGAGTGTCCATCTCAACCCTACTGACAGTGGTGTGACCGTTAACCCCCATTAGGAAGAAACCATGCAGAACGCGCCATACAAGAATCCCCAACTGCCGATTGAGGCACGGGTTGAAGATTTGCTTGCACGAATGACCCTCGAGGAGAAGGCTGAACAATTGATACAGATACCGATCGGCAAGGATCTCAACCCCAACAACAGAGGGGAAGGAAAGTTCCGCCCCACGATTGGTTCGCTCTTGAGTAGCCGCCGCGGCCCCGTGGAACATAACGTGTTCCAGAGGGCGGCTATGGAAGAGACGCGACTCGGGATTCCCATCCTATTTGGCCAGGATATCATTCACGGTTGTGTCACTGTTTATCCACACTCGCTGGCGCAAGCCTGCAGTTTCAGGCCCGATTTGGTGCGTGATTGTGCGCGCTATGCGGCCAGGGAGGCGCGTGCGATGGGGTACCATTGGACCTTTTCGCCCATGATCGATGTCTGCCGTGACCCGCGCTGGGGGCGCGTGGTGGAAGGTTATGGTGAAGATCCTTATGTCAATGGATGTTTCGGTGCCGCCGCGGTAGAAGGTTATCAAGGGAAAGACCTGTCGGCACCGGACTCGGTGGCCGCCTGTCTCAAGCACTATGCAGGTTACGGCTGGAGCGAGGGAGGACGGGATTACGTCTATACCGATATCTCCATGCGGACCTTGTGGGAGAGCATTCTGCCGCCATACCGGGCGGGCGTTGAGGCCGGGGTGGCAACCCTCATGAGCGCCTTCAATGACATCACCGGAACGCCTGCCGTAGCGAACCGTTACCTGTTGACGGAGGTCTTGCGGGACACCTGGGGATTTGATGGGTTTGTGGTCTCCGACTGGGATGCCGTCTCCCAGCTTGCACTGCAGGGCATAACCGGGGATCCGGCCAAACAGACCTGTCTCTGTCTCGAAGCCGGTAATGACATGAACATGACCGATCAGGTCTTCAAGAATATTCCGGAGTTGGTGGCCGCAGGCAGACTGGACCAGGCGGTTGTCGATCAAGCCGTGCGCCGCGTGCTGAGAATCAAGTTCCGGCTTGGACTGTTTGAGCGCCCCTATTTTGATGAAGCCGGATTCGAGACGGCGTTTCTCAAGGCGGATGCCAAAGCGGCCGCCCGGAAACTGGCGGAGGAGACCTTGGTGCTGCTTAAGAATGACGGTGATGGTTTGCCGCTCAATGCCTCCCGTATCGCCCTGATCGGCCCGACGGCAGATGATCCGGGATGCCTGCTTGGAAGTTGGGAAGGTTGTGGTCGTCTGGCCGATACCGTGACCATCCGTGCCGGGCTGGAAGCGCAATTTGGCGGGACGTTGGTGTGTGTGCCTGGATGCAAATTCGAGGGTGACGACGAGAGTGGCTTCCCTGCCGCCCTGGCGGTGGCCGAGCAGGCGGATGTGGTTGTTCTCTGTCTTGGCGAACGGAAGTATTGGACAGGCGAGAACCAGTCGCGCAACACTATCGAGCTGCCATCGATCCAGGAGCGGCTGCTTGATGTCCTCAGGGCGACAGGCAAACCGGTGGTGCTTGTACTGGCTCATGGACGACCATTGGGCCTGAACACGATCGAGCCGAAAGTGCAAACGATTCTCAGTTGCTGGCAGCCTGGCACCATGGGGGGATTGGCCATCGCTGATGTGCTGCTTGGAAGGGTGAATCCATCGGGTCGTTTGGCCATCACCTTTCCGCGTACCACAGGTCACATTCCGACCTACTACTGTATGCGCCCCTATGCCCGTTCAGATGAGCAGGGACGATATCGTAATATCGAAACCCGAGCCAGCTTTGAGTTCGGACACGGTCTGGGCTATACCCCGTTCCACTACGGTCCGGTCCAACTGGATGCGGAACGGATCGGAGACGGAGAAACGCTGACCGCCACGATCGACGTCACCAACAGCGGCAAGCGGGCCGGTGCCGAAACGGTTTTCTGGTATCTGCGCGATCCCGAGGCCAGGATTACCCAGCCCGTGCGACGATTGATTCACTTTGAAAAGGTTGATATCGCTCCCGGTGAAACGAAATCGGTTTCCCTGGTCATCGAGCCAGCAAGGCATCTCGCGTATCCTGATGACCTTGGACGCCCGGTCGTGGAGGCGGGACGGTTCATTATCGAAGCGAGCCGCCGGGCTGAAGCGGGATTCATCCTCAGTGTCGGTCGCGGTGAAAATGCGCATAGACACCAATCACCCTGTTGAACTGGCCATCAGATAGGCGGAATCGGGGTCGAGGGGTACGCGCACAACGCCGACGCAGAAGCCGCTGGGAGGGGCAGGACGGTAGACATAGCGCCCCAGCGAGTTTCGAAAGCTTTTGGACGTCCGATGCAGACCGATGTCACCGTGTTTATCCCTTCGGGAATCAAACCGTGTGCGGCTAGGGCATAATCCAATGAAATGTACGACGGACCGTGAATCAAATTCGCCAGTTGTTAAAAACAACATCATCCGGTGGTGCGGTGCCCGAAGGGGACGCTGCCCCGGCTGCCGATCAGCACGGCCATCCCCTCGGGAATGGCGTAGTCGAATTCCTTGTCCAGCGAAATATCAACAATGACTTTAGCAATCACGGGAGAACTCTGATCTGACATTTGTGTTGGCGTTGGCAGATTTATAACCCTTTATCACTAATCCTTGGCTTTTGCTTGGACTTTCCTACTGGCTTGCACATTTGGAGCAGGATGCTCCGATCACGTCGGCGATGATGTCTGGGGCGATGCCCATGGCCTGCAGGCGGCGGGCGATGTCCTCGCGCTCGGCGCGGCGCACAGCTTCTTCCGTCGCCGTGACATACAGCTCGCCAGTCTCGCGAATCGCGGACGGGGCGTCACCCCTGTCCAGCGGCTCGATCCGGTGTGCGCCCAGATTGCGCGTCTGGCCCGAGAATTCGACGCCGACCAGCGTGATCGGGCGTCCATCGTCAGATCGGTCAGGTTGTTGAGATCCGAGAAGATCGACACCTTGGTGAACTTGCTCACCCCGGTAATCAGGGCGAAGCGCTGGCTGTCCTCGGTTGTCTTGATCACGCTGTAGAACTGCTTGAGCACTGACTGGATTGGCTTTGACGAAGGTTGACCCAGATGCCCGAGCAGCGGCTTGTCGTATTCGTCCACCAGGATCACGACGCGGCCATCGCGGGCGGTGAGCGTATTGACCAGCTCAAGGAAGCGATCCGCGAAATGTGCCTGCTGCAGGGAAACGCCAAGCGCAATGGCGTTCCGGTCGAGCGCGTAGATGAGTTTTCCTGCCAGTTCCTCCGCCGTCTGTGCCGCCGTGCTGCCCATGTCCAGGTGAATCACCGGGTACGGCTTCCATTCGTAATCGGTGCTGGCGATGGAAAGCCCCTCGAACAAGTCCCGCCGACCTTGGAAAATAGCCTTGAGCGTGCTGATCAGCAGCGACTTGCCGAACCGGCGAGGCCTGGCCAGGAAGTACTGGGCGAATGCGGGCTGCAACAGCGCATGGATTTCAGACGTCTTGTCGACGTAAAGGAAGCCGCCCTCAATGAGCTTGCTGAATGTATACACACTCGTGGTAATCGGTTTCATCGTTCTCACTGTACCGTCACCGTCACCGCCGCGCAAGTGCAAACACAGATCTAGGCCATCCCAGTCCTTATTCTCCCGTCGGTAGCCAACGGTGATAGGCAAATTGCCTCGCTTTGCAACATGGGAGAACCTCCTGTCGAGCCGTGCCCGTCGAACGCCCCACTTGCCCGAGGCACCGAATCCAGAGAAAGTGCGCCGATAGCATGCCACATATTTCTATGACTGCAAAAAAAAGGAG
>DIZZ01000190.1 GCA_002428045.1 Verrucomicrobia bacterium UBA6015 | reverse complement strand
CGGCGATTTCGATGGCTGGGTGAGACTCATCCAGGTGAGCAATGGCAGCCTGACGCTCAGCCCGGCCGCGAACGCCGTCCATGCCAAGGTGTGCTGGATCGAGATCGTGGCGGCGCCGTTGGACGCCCAAGGTCAGCCGCTCGCCGTGCCCACGGCTACCATGCAGGCCATGGATGCGCTGATTGCCAAAGCGACCGCGCAGACCGGCGCCTCGCCCAAGCCGACCATCACCGCTAAGGAGTTCGCCTACCTCGACTACGTCGATGCCGTCGCGGCCTTCACGGTGTCAATCCAGGGTGGACCGAAGCAGCTGTTCTATCCGCACTATAACCACCTCTGGTCGGTGGCGGCGGTGACCTCGGCCAGTGGCCAAGTCGTCGAGAAATACATCTACACCGCCTACGGTGCCCAGACCAGGACGGTCATGCCCGGGCAGGTAGCGAGTGGGTTTGGACGCGGGTTCACCGGATATATTGCTGATAAGGAGACGGGCCTGCTCCATGCGCGGGCGAGGCAGTATTCGCCGACTTTGGGGAGGTTTATGGGGAGAGATCCGATTCAGAATATAGAAAACAAAAAAGGCGGTGGTTTAGATAATTATTTTGAGTCGATTGTCGTTTCGGGCCGCACCACCGCACCTCGCGCGTTTAAGGCTTCTGATTACAGAATCGCAGATCCCATATACAACCGTGACTTTAACTTGTACGCTTTCGTCAATAATGCGCCATCCCTAAATGTTGATCCGTTAGGACTCCAGTCGTTGACGATAGATCCACCCGAAGAACCAAAATATGGGAATTGTGGCGAGGTAAAATGGTGGATTCGATGGCGTCTGTCGGAACCATCTCCTAGGGGTGGCCTGATAATTCAGGAAGTCGTCATCTCGGTTGGTGGTAGAAAGTGCGACGGGTCCATGATTCCACCAGGAAAATGCACCGATTATAACACCTATCAAGAAATCTGGTTCGTCGATCAAGACGGAACGTTGGGAACTGGTATGTTCCCAGATTCATCTGGGAAACCGACTGTGGTTTCCGGAGCAGACACATTTAGCAACCCAGAATGCGGCAAATGCACCAGGGGATCTGGGTCATTTTCGGGTACGGCGGCGTTTTTCGAAGGCATGTCTGTTCCTGATGGCTTTATTTCTGGAAATCTCGACACCAGTGCTGGGCCATTGTTGTCTAAGGTGATCACTGGTGGTGCGATTTTGAATTATCCAGGGGGAACCAATCGCGTTAGTCATATGCTTGCGTTTCAGTGGGACTGCTGCCCAAATGTTTCTCCCACGACCGGGAGTCATTCGCCTTGAACCGCTTCGGCCCAGTCTGTGTTTTGGTCGTCGCGGCGCTTGTGATACAGGGGTGTGCCGTTGAGAGACCAGTGTCAGTTCGCTCATACGAGCGTGTCCTCAGTTTGTCGAAGGGTATTTCTGGGATCATGGGCGGCGAAAAGTCTATGCCCTTAAGTGCCATTTGTGAAACCTTGGAAATTCAAATTCCAGATGGACTTGCGTGGCAATCGTATATGAATTCCGAGGTGCTGATTTTGAGGGTTGTTCCGGGATACGCAATTGAGTGTGTGGGATCATCTCACGCTAGCAGTGTTGTTTATGCTAGGCTTTTCAGTGAAGTAGACGGAGTTACAATTACGGACACGATCACCAGGCGATTTGGAGCGGGTCGGATTGGTGACAAGTACCCGTACCGGAACGTGCCTGAAGGCAAAAACGTGGACAGGCACCGACTGACGCTGCCACCGGCCGCTGACAACCAATAGCAGACAACGAACCACCTCCGACAGCACGAAGCCGTCCTCCACGCCCCAACCCGTCGCCCTCGTCTGCCCTATCTGGCGTGGCGGGCGGGGTCGGGCGCGGGTTGCGGCGGGCGGGTGATCAGGGTAGACTGAGCGGTTGACAGGTGCGGTATTCATGGCGTAAACCTAACATATCCCATCGGGAGGACGAGATGACTATCATCATGAGTGAAAGTAGAATCTACAACGGCGGCAGTCGCAGTCGTCATCAACGCATGGCAGCAATGCAACTGATTCTCCATCTACAGCTTGGATCAGAACCTTCACGGTCGGTGTGTTGGCGATTCGACAGATTGTTTACCCCCTTCTGCGTATTGCCCTTTTTAATCTGCTTGTTTGTAGGATTTGCTCAATGCGCTAGTGCCGAAGCCACAACTCTTGAGGCTTCATCGGCAGTCGCAACCAAGATAACGGCAATAATGAAGAAGCAGGAGGATGGGATAAAGGGGATCAACGACGAGGCTCTCAAACAACTCAAGAAACTGCTGGCTTCAAACAAGAAGGATAAGTACACAAGTATCTTGATTGCCAAATCGATCGTCAGGATCGACGGTAAGGATAAGGATGCTCTTGATGTCTTAAGTGGCGTTCCCACATGGGCGGGGGAAATGGGCAAGGATTCTTTTGGCGTTTGGGCTAAGGTTACCGTGAATGGTCAGTCGCAGAAGATGCGCTGGATTCAAGCCGGCGTGTTCCTCATGGGTTCAACTTCGGCCGAGAAAGAATTGGCCATAAAGACAATAGCCACGCAAGCGCGGCCCATGCCTGATGTTGTTGCCGATGAGACAGAACACCAAGTGACCATTAGCCAAGGATTCTGGCTCGGCGATAGTGAATGCACCCAGGCGATGTGGCGGGCCGTTATGGGCGCTAATCCGTCGAAGTTCTACGATGACCCCCAACGGCCGGTCGAGCGGGTAGACTGGAATGATGCCCATGTATTTCTCGGAAAAATCAATGGACTACATCAGAGTAGCGAATTTCGCCTACCGAGCGAGGCCGAGTGGGAGTACGCATGCCGGGCGGGGACAACGACGGCCTACAGTTTTGGAGCGACATGCACAGCGGCGGAGGTCAATTTCAAAGGTGGCTACCCATTCGGTGGTGCGGAGAAGGGCCCGGATCGAGGCATGACCGTTCCGGTGAAGAGTCTACCGCCCAATGCCTGGGGACTCTACGAAATGCATGGAAATGTCAGTGAGTGGTGTGCAGACTGGTATGGCGCGTACGGTAGCGGCGCAGTGGTTGATCCCATCGGACCCACGCAGGGAACAAAACGAGTCCATCGCGGTGGAACTTGGCGGGACCTAGGAATATTCTCCCGCGCAGCCAGCCGTAACTCATGGGAGTCTACGCTTCGGGATAGTTATCTGGGGTTTCGACTTGCCGCCACTGGGTCGAAGACAGGGTCTGATGGGACTGAGAAGTCTGCATTCTGAGCCAGACCATCCACGGCTGACGCAGATTCGCAGCTGCAGAGATTGGGACCAGGGATCGTGAGTCGAATATGGCGCTCAGCAGGCTGATCATGATCCTTGGTGGTCCTCGTCACGGCGATGTGCGCAAATCCACCTAACTGTGACGCAAATGCGTCGTGAATGGCCATGTCGTTTTGGTAGCGTCGACCTCCTCCATGGTGTGCCCCCATCCATCACGCCTGGCACAGAGTGCTCACCACACCGCGCGATCCACGCCATGTGCGTGTTGCCGGATCAATCCTGGCTGCCTCATGCCGTGGCAGCCCATGCCATCGGATTGTCCCTGGACACGCCCATGTCGCCCAGCCCTGGGTCTTGACCCGGGTGAAGGAGCGATGCGTGCCTGATGTGCCTGCGTACCCTTCTGTATCCTCTGCCATGCCAACTATGCCTGAATCCCCTGTCATCTGTCCCCGTGTCTGGCACGGGCTGTCTGCTGCCGGCATGGTTCTGAGTCTGGCCCTGCTGGGGTGCTCCGGACCTGCGCGCGGCCCGCAGTCAGCGGCGGCGACATCAGCGCCGGTCCAGCA
>DIZZ01000220.1 GCA_002428045.1 Verrucomicrobia bacterium UBA6015 | reverse complement strand
AAATACAACCGGATTTTGCGGCATATAGCACAAATGGTGTTCTGGCCTATCAGTGGGGTGGTCAAGGGGCTGCTTTTGGCAAATTCAATTATCCCCGTGGAATCGATATTGGTATTGATGGGACCGTTTTTGTTGCCGACAAAGACAATAATCGTGTTCAAGCGTTTTCGCCTTCAGGTGAATTTCTCTACGCGTGGGGGGCCCCGGGTGTCGCAGGCGGTTATTTCAATCAACCGGTAGATCTTTGTGTGTCTGCATCTGGGGATGTTTATGTTTTTGATTGCGAAAATGACAGAATTCAAGTTTTCGATTCAAGTGGAAATTATATTCGACAGATACCTGTTAGTGTATCTCATTGGGGGTGTATTGATATGACACCCGATGGAGTTTTGGTTTTGGAGAATGAATGGCGAAATAGCGGAATGTTGATAATAGATAAATCAGGTGCTGTAATTGAATCTTACAATTTTAATGACGGAGACACATTAACTTCAACGGCTCTTCGAGTTGGTTTTGATGGAACTATATACAGAATTAAGAACAGCAAAGTATATGAGTTTAAGAGAACATATCGAACGACCGGGAATGTCCCATTTAAAGCTGTTCCTATGCCTGACGTTTACCGTGCAGTGCAGCGAGCAGCAACAACGTGGATGGATATTGATTTTTCGGTTACTGACTTCGACAGTACTCAAGTTACGGTAGCCGCCCTAGCATTTGTGAATGGCGGGAATGATTTCAACAGCCTGCTACCCGTAAAGACGTTCGTCGACAACACGCAGACCAATCTTGGTCTCATACCCGCCAATACGGAGCGTCGGTTGACCTGGGATGTGGCTGCGGACTGGGATACGACGTTCGGCCAGGTGGTAGTGGAAATTCTGGCCCGCGATGAACGCGCCAACTTGCTGGATATCGAATACATCACGATTCCCTCCAATGCGGTCGCCTCCGAACTGACGTTGTCGCGTTCACCCCTGACGGAGTCCGATTTCTACAATGCCTGGCTCTGGTTGATCGCGACTGGGGATCCATCGATCGTGCTGACGAATGGGACGATCCGTGGTGTCGGGGGTGCCTATGATGGAGCGTATCTCACGGATGCAGGAGGGCTGCGGGCGCTGCTGAATCCCGAGGGCGAACCGAACGATACAAGCGGAACGGCGGCGGTTCTGGCGTTCTCTCAGAATGCGGCAGCCGTCGAGGGTGCCATGCTCAATAGCGAGACGTATGATTGGTATGCCTTTGATGTGGCGGTTTCGAATACCGTTTGCCAGATGACAGTAGCCCCTAAACCTGCGGGATCGGGCGTCGTTTTTGACACGATATACTGCTACAACACAAGCATGGGTACCGTATGGGTTTGGGGTGGGAACGGGGGTAGTTATTCCAGCACCTTTACGCTGGCGACACCGGGACGTTACTACATTCGGCTGCAGCGATATTCCACTAATGTGGCACCAGGAACCTATCGTTTGGCAATTTCACTTGTTGATGGATGGAGCGGCACAGTCGAAGCGGGCCGCCAATTCCTCTACGAGCGGCTGGGCGTGCGCGCCGCAACAGCCTCGGAAGTCGCCCGTGCGCTGGAGGGCAATATCCCCGGGACGATAAATAAGTGGACGCCTCGTTTCACAGTAGGGCCTGGGGATCGTCCTAAGCTGGTCAATGAATACGGCTTCGATACGGGTGACTGGGGATCAACAGCACGCTGGGTGGTGCCGCTGCCTTAATCGATTTTCCGGGATCTGGGATTATGCATGTGAGGCCCCATAGATTTGCACGTGGACTTGCCGCCGCAAGCGGACTGCTGTTTTCCTTGAGCAGTAGCCTGTCAGCGGTCGAGACCAATACGTTCACGCAAATCTCGAATCCGCCCGGATTCGTAAATGTGGTTTCGTATCCGCAGACCACCTCATCGGTAACGACGGTCTCGGCTCCCTGGTCCTCGGGGGGCTATCGGTTCACGCATTGGACGCTGGGCAGCACGGAAGCTTCGGGCGTACGCGTGGAGGATGCCTATGGCAAGGGCGTCAATCCGGAAGCCTTTACGATTTACGAGGATACGGTGGCGGTCGCGCATTACGTGGATGAAGTGCTGGATCTCGATGCGGATGGCGTGCCGGATTGGTTCGAGATTCATTTCCTGACGTCCACGAATTATCCGGCGGCTGCGGATCCGGATGGCGATGGTTTATCGCTGCTGGAGGAATATCGCCGCGATCTGCATCCGAACCTGCGGGAATCGGTGGTCGATGGCGGACGGTCGAGGCGGCGGTCGCCTCCGGTGACGATGATCCTGGAGCCGGATCATTACCTGTACACGGAGAGTAGCAGCCCGGCGGGCTTCGTGAGCCGCAGCATGGTGGTGAGCAATGGAACCGCCATGGTAACGCCATCGCTCCATGGTGCGGTCACGGGTTTTGAGTTCGGGTATTGGACAATTGACGGGGTGCGGCAGGCGGATCACACAGGCAGAGCCTTGGATGTCGTTACAACGGTGGTGACGTCTACGGTGGAGGCTGTGGCGCACTATTTCAAGTCCACGGATGATACCGATGCAGATGGCATGCCGGATTGGTGGGAGTGGCATTCGCTGGGGCAGCTTGACGGGGGCGCGGCGGACGACCCGGATGGCGATGGCCTTCCTCTGCTTGAGGAATACCGGCGGGATCTCCATCCGGGTGCACGGGAAGCCGTGGCGGATGGCGGGGTCTCGCGCAGACGGTCAACGCTGGCAACGTTTGATATATCCGATCTGGTGGCCTACACGATGGAAAGCAGTCCGTCCGGATTTGTCTCCAGTGCGGGATATGTGACGAATGGGCAGGTGGTGGCTACACCGAGTCTGCATGGTGCTATCACGGGCTATAGTTTTGCCTATTGGTTGGTGAATGGTGCCCGGGCCGAGGATGAACGGGGCGTGGCGCTGGCTAAGGTTATCCTGCCGCTTCTGACGAATACGGCGTTTGTGGCTTACTACTTCAAGACCACGGATGATCTGGATGGTGATGGCATCCAGGACTGGTGGGAGTGGATGTGCCTGGGCGGCACGAATAGCGGAAGCTGGGTGGATCATGATGGCGATGGTCTCACGGCGCTCGAAGAATTCCGGCGGGATACGGATCCGCGTCTGAAAAACACGGTGCGAGATGGCGGGGTGTCGCGGCGGCGGTCAGCGCTGACGCTTATGAATATGCAGTTTTTCGAGCGTCTGGCGTACGCGCAGGTGGATGGCATCGTGAGTAATGTCTTCACCATCTGGCCGGATACGGTTACCGGCTTGGATTTCGGCACGAATTCCGCACCGGCACTGGGAGACTGGGACGGTGATGGTGACCGTGATCTGTTTGTCGCTGCCGGAGGCGGCCTGCTCTCGGTCTACGAGAATATGGGGTCGGATCATGTGCTGAACCTATCTGAGCGGGCTGTGGCGTTTGGCGGACTGGTATCGGATCTGGCTAATCCCATGATCGCTTGCGGCGACTGGAATGGTGACGGATTTGCAGATCTTGCCGTGGGTGCAGGCGGCAGTATAAGGCTACGCAGTTCCCCCGGGGACTTTGCTTTCTCGCCGGGCAGCGTGTCGGATGTAGTGGTCTCCGGCGTTACCAATACCGAACCAAGATGCCAATCGATTAGGCTAGCTTCCGCGGAAACTCATTAGCCGATGCAAATGCAGTGATGGGGCATCCGGAAAAACGCTTGGTTTTTCATGGAATGGATTTATAGTGTGGTGATCGTATGAGAAACCTGCAGGAAATAGCGGCATTACTAGACGACCTCGCTGGACAGGAGGCCGATCAACTTGAAGACCAGGATCTGGACTTCAAGCAGTGGGATAGCACCAGTCTTGATAAAGCCGTCAAAACCGTAGTCCAGATGGCTGTCTGCATGGCCAACGGCGGTGGCGGTTCCGTCGTCTTCGGTGTAGCGGACAAAGTAAGGGGACGTGAAACGGCAATCATAGGCGTTCCGCCCGAAATTGACGTCAATCTGCTGAAAAAAGCCGTCTACGACCAGACCGACCCCAAAATCATGCCCGTCTTCGAGGATTTACGGGTACAGGAAGGGACCGGACGCCTGCTGGTCATGCAAATCCATCCCGGACTGCCACCCTATACGGATACCGCCGGTCGTGGCACCATCCGGATCGGCAAGGATTGCCAGCCTCTAACGGGAACCTTGCGGCGCAAGATAGCTGTGGAAACCGGCGAGACCGACTTTACGGCCGAAACCGTGGTGGCACCCGACCGCACGCTGCTCTCAGCCGTAGCCATGGAAGCCCTGCGTAATATGGCCAAGGCTGAGCGGGCCCCTGCGGAGCTTCTCCGGCAGAACGACCTGGAGCTTCTTGCATCAATTGGCTTGATCCGCAACAACCGGTTTACACGCGCCGCCATCTTGCTCGCAGGAAACGAGACGGCCCTGCGCGAATACGTTCCTGGACACAACTTCACGTTCCTGCCGATGAAATCCGATACACAATACGAGAACCGGGAAGACCGGGTGTCGACCATTCCTTTATCCGTAAGCCGTATCGAGGAGCTTATCGTACCCTATAACCCGATCACAACGATTGAGCGCGGCCTCTGCCATTTCGAATATCGCCTCTGGCCCGAGATCGCGCTGCGCGAAGCCCTGATGAATGCCTTCTGCCATGCAGACTTCCGCATCGCCGGCCCTGTCATGGTCAAGGTGTATGCCAATCGCCTTGAGATCAGCAACAACGGCGGCTTTATCGGCGGCATCACCCCCGGCAACATCCTGCACCACCAANNGCAACCCGCTCCTAGTCGAGGCACTCACCCGTCTTCGTCTGGTCAACCGCAGCAACCTCGGTGTCAGCCGGATGTATTCCGCCCTTCTGATCGAGGGCAAGGAGCCTCCGATCATTCAGGAAATCGGGGATTCCGTCTCGCTCACCTTCATGAAGCGGGATATATCCGGCGCTTTTCGGCACTTCGTCGCCGAGGAAAGCCAGAAGGGACGCGAATTGGGTGTGGACAGCCTGCTGGTACTTCAGCACCTGCTCAAACATCCCGAGATCGAAACCGTGGCGGCGGCGGCTCTATGCCA
>DIZZ01000145.1:25164-30866 GCA_002428045.1 Verrucomicrobia bacterium UBA6015 | reverse complement strand
TTACGGGCTAGCAGGTTCAGGCGGGATTCGTCCGGTTTCTGCTTGGCCCCGGCGGTGATCACGATGACATCGGCATTTGCATAGTCGGTGGCGTCCCCCGCATGCAGATTCATCGGGGTCAGGAACGGGAGACCATGCGCCATATCCAGCGCCTGCCCTTCGGCCAGGCCCGGACGCGCATCGATCAGTGCGATCTCGCTGGCGACGCCATCCTGGGCCAGCGCATAGGCAAACGAGGCTCCCACATCACCCGCGCCAACCACGACGACCTTGCGGAAATTCGCACCCTGTCTTGAAATCCGATCCTTTTCCATGACTGACCTCCCTTGTCTCTGTCTTTTATTCAATAATAACAACACTATATGTCATATTAATAATATTTAATAGCAATATATAATACATTTATCAAAATAAATAACAAATAAATTGTTATAAAGTATTGTTTTGCTGATAAAACATAATGAAATAAGCAAAAACATGTTGATCACGGCGTGAAACTCCTGCTATTACTTACTTCTATTAGTCCAAAGAATTTCTCAGGAGGAAAAACATTGAGTAACGTAAATGCGGNNACGCCGGAGTTGAAGGCGTTTATTGCCGAGTGGAAGGATCAGCCGGGTAATCTGATCATGGTGTTGCATCGCGTCCAGGAGCATTTCGGGTATGTGCCGCGGGAGCTTGCCTTTGAGGTTGCTGAACTGCTGGATACCCCGCTGGCCAAGATCTACGGNNCTTCAAGATGACCAAGCCGGGCAAGCACCGTATCGCCGTCTGCATGGGGACGGCATGCTACCTCAAGGGCGGTCAGCAGTTGCTGGATGAGCTGGCGATCCTGCTCGGTGCCAAGGCGGGGGAGATCACGGATGACGGTGAGTTCTCGATCACGGCCGTGCGCTGCATCGGCTGCTGCGGGCTGGCACCGGTGTTGACGGTCGATGGCGAGGTGTACGGAAATCTCAAGGCCGATCAGTTGGCCGGGATCGTGGCGAAGTACCGGGGGAAATAAGCTTGCATGCGTCGCTTTGCGATCAGCTTGCCGATCTGGTGCAGAATGCGCTGGAGGCCGGGGCGACGCGGGTGGCGCTTCAGGTGGTGGAGACGGCGACCCGCGTGGAGGTGGGGGTTGGTGACAATGGTTGCGGGATGAGCGAGGCCGTGCAGGCGCGGGCCGTGGATCCGTTCTATAGCGACGGGATCAAGCATCCGCATCGGCGCATGGGGTTGGGGTTGGCCTTCCTGAAGCAGATGGTGGAGGCAACGGGCGGAGGAATGGCGTTGCAATCGGTGGTTGGCCGGGGCACGGAGATCCGGTTCTGGCTGGATCCGCGTCACGTGGATATGCCGCCGATGGGGGATTGGGGCGCAACGCTGACGGGAATGATGGCATTTCCGGGTGATTATGAGCTGGTGTTTGAGCGGCAGCGGGGGGAGCAGGCTTATGCGCTGCGCCGCAGCGAGCTGATCGCGGCACTGGGGGAGCTGGAGACGGCGACGTCGCTGGCGATGGCAAGGGATTATGTGGCCTCCCAGGAGGAGGCATTAATGATACGGAAAGGATACGGTCATGGGTGTACTGACACTTGAGGCGCTGCGCAAGCTGCGCGAGGAAAAACGGCATGCGCTGGCGCAACGCGACGCAGGCGAGGGCAATGTCGAGGTGATCATCGGTATGGGAACCTGCGGGATCGCTGCCGGTGCAAAGGAAACGTTTACGGCGATGGTTGATGAACTCAGCCGGTTGCACATCGAGAATGTGGTCGTCAAGCAGACCGGGTGCATGGGGCTTTGCGCCAGCGAACCGTCGGTCGAGGTGATTGTGCCTGGCATGCCCGGCGTGGTGTACGGGAAGGTCAATGCGGCGATTGGCCGTCAGATTGTGAATGCGCACATCGTCAAGGGTGAGCTGGTCGGGGAATATCTTTTCGACAAGCCCGCCGCTGACATCATGAAATAAAGGAGAGGGAACAAGACAATGGCTTACAAGCAGTATGTACTGGTGTGTTCCGGCACGGCCTGTGAATCGTCGAAGAGCCGGGATTTGATTCAGGCCCTGAATAACGAGCTCGGCAAGGCCGGACTTGCGAATGATGTGCAGGTGGTGAAGACCGGGTGTTTCGGTTTCTGTGAGAAGGGCCCGATCGTCAAGGTGCTTCCTGAAGAGACGTTTTATGTGCAGGTCAAGCCCGCCGATGCAGCCGAGATCGTGGCTGAGCATATGGTCAAGGGGCGTCCGGTCAGCCGGTTGCTGTACGATCCGGCCCAGAGCAAGGCGAATGCCAAACTCGAGGATATCGATTTTTACCAGAAGCAGGTGCGTATCGTCCTGCGTAATTGCGGCGTGATCGATCCGGATTCGATCGACGAATACATCGCCCGTGACGGCTATGTAGCGCTTGAGAAGGTCCTGTTCGAGATGACCCCGGATGAGGTGATCAACGAGCTCAAGAAATCGGGGCTGCGCGGACGCGGTGGCGCGGGCTTCCCGACGTGGCGCAAGTGGCAGTTCACCAAGGACGTGGCCAGCGACGAGAAGTTTGTGATGTGTAACGCCGATGAGGGCGATCCTGGAGCCTACATGGATCGTAGCACGCTTGAGGGCGACCCGCATTCCGTGCTCGAGGCGATGATGATCGCTGGCTATACGGTGGGCTCGACCAAGGGTGTCATCTACATTCGGGCCGAATATCCGCTGGCGATTGATCGGCTCAATACCGCCATTGCCAAGGCCAAGGAATACGGGTTGATGGGGACGAACATCCTCGGGACGAAGTTCTCGTTCGATATCGAGATCCGCCTCGGTGCCGGTGCGTTTGTTTGCGGTGAGGAAACCGCGCTGATCGCCTCCACCGAGGGTGGACGTGGCATGCCCAAACCGCGGCCGCCGTTCCCTGCGGTGAAGGGGCTGTGGGATAAGCCTACGGTCATCAACAATGTGGAAACCTGGGCCAGCATTCCGGTGATCCTCATCCGTGGCGGCGACTGGTATGCCAAGATCGGTACGGCGACCTCTAAGGGTACCAAGGTGTTCGCGCTGACGGGTAAGATCAACAACTCGGGTCTGATTGAAGTGCCGATGGGAACCACGCTGCGCGAGATCATCTATGGGATCGGCGGCGGCATCAAGGGAGGCAAGGCCTTCAAGGCCGTGCAGACCGGTGGTCCTTCCGGTGGATTGATCCCGGCCCAGTACCTGGATACCCCGATCGATTACGAGAACCTGCAGAAGCTCGGTTCGATTGTCGGTTCCGGCGGTATGATCGTGATGGACGAGGATGATTGCGTCGTGGATATCACACGCTTCTATCTCGACTTCTCCGTGGACGAAAGCTGCGGCAAATGTGCACCCTGCCGGATTGGCGGTCGTACGCTGCTGAATATGCTGGACAAGATCGCCACCGGCGGCGCGACGCTCGAGGATGTCTCCAAGATGGAGACGCTCTGCACGGCGATGCAGCGGGCCAGCCTCTGCGGGTTGGGGCAGACGACGCCGAATCCGGTGTTGTCGGTCATCCGCCATTTCAGGGAAGAGTTGATGGAGCATATCGAACACAAGCACTGCCCGGCGGGCAAATGCAAGAGTTTGGTCACCTTCACGATTGATGCGGCGACCTGCATCGGCTGCACAGTCTGTGCCCGGCGCTGTCCGGTAAGCTGTATCAGTGGTGAACGCAAGGCGGCGCATGTGATCGATCAGTCCAAGTGCATCAAATGCGGAGCCTGTCTGGACGCCTGCAAGTTCGGCGCCGTCCTGAAGTCTTGAGTCTCAATTGTATTTAAACTAAGGAAATAGTTGTCATGGATAGCATTAAACTGGAAATTAACGGTATCGGTGTGGAGGTTCCAAACGGGACGTCCATCCTCAAGGCGGCGGAGCAGGTCGGCGTGAAAGTGCCGCGTCTGTGCTACCACGAGGACCTCTCCCCCTGGGGGGCGTGCGGGTTGTGCGTGGTCAAGATCGAGGGATCGCCGAAGATGATGCGTGCCTGCGCCACCCCCTGTGCGCCGGGCATGAAGATCACGACGCATGACACGGAGCTGTACAATGTACGGCGCACCGTGCTGCAACTGATCCTCTCGACCCATCCGAACGATTGTCTGCGCTGTGCCCGCAACGGCAACTGCGAATTGCAGACGCTATCGGAGGAGTTCGGAATCCGCGAGTTCGACTTCCCGAAACGCTTGCGTGACATGCCGATTGACAACTCGACACCGTCGATTGAGGTCAATCCGCAGAAGTGCGTCCAGTGCGGACGCTGCGTGGCGGTGTGCCAGCAGATGCAGGGGGTGTGGGCGCTGGAGTTCCTCGGGCGCGGCGATGAGACGCGGATCGCCCCAGCTGCGGATGTCAAGCTCAACGACAGTCCCTGTATCAAGTGCGGCCAGTGCTCGGCGCATTGCCCAGTCGGGGCAATCTATGAGCATTCCGATAACAAGGCGGTTTATCAGGCGTTGGCCGACCACCAGAAGCATTGCGTGGTGCAGATCGCCCCGGCGGTACGTGTGGCCATTGGCGAGGCGTTTGGTTATGAAAGTGGCGAACTGCTGACCGGCAAGCTCTATGCGGCCCTGCGTCGGCTCGGCTTCAAGGCGGTGTTCGACACCAACTTCTCGGCCGACCTGACGATCATGGAGGAAGGCTCCGAGTTCATCAAGCGCATGACCAAGGGCGGGCCGCTGCCGCTGATCACGAGCTGCTGTCCGGCCTGGACGGATTACATGGAGAAGTTCGCCGACGATTTCGTCGATAATTTCTCCACGGCGAAAAGTCCGCAGCAGATGCTGGGCGCGATGGCCAAGACCTACTACGCTGATTCGATCAAGGTGGATCCGAAGTCGATGTATGTGGTTTCGATCATGCCCTGTACGGCGAAGAAATACGAGATCACCCGTACCGACGACATGTACTCGACCGGCTACAAGGATGTGGATGTAGTGCTGACAACGCGCGAGCTGGCGCGGATGATCAAGTCAGCCGGCATTGACTTCCGCAACCTGCCGGACGAGAAGGCCGATTCCATCATGGGCGAATATGCCGGTGCCGGGACGATCTTCGGCGTGACGGGCGGGGTGATGGAGGCCGCGCTGCGTACGGCGGTGACGATCATGACGGGCAAGAAGCTCGAGAAGGTCGAGTTCATGGATGTGCGCGGCCTGGAGGGCGTCAAGGAGGCCAAGCTGGATGTGGCCGGTACGGAAGTCCGGATCGCGGTGGCGCATACCATGAGCAACATCGAACAGGTGCTAGACAAGGTGCGCGAGGCTCGCAAGACAGGGGCTGAACTGCCTTACCACTTCATTGAGGTCATGGCCTGCCGTGGAGGTTGCATCGGCGGTGGCGGACAGCCGCACGGCGCGACCGATACGATTCGCAAGAAACGCATGGCCGGTCTTTACAAGGACGACGAGATCAGCACGGTGCGCTGCTCCCACGAGAATCCTGAGATCCAGCGGATCTACAAGGATTTCCTGGGTGAGCCGCTCGGCAAGCTGGCCCACAAGTACCTGCATACGCACTATAAGGCCCGCGAAGCCTACAAGGTCTGATCACGCAGGACTGGAAAATACGGCACCACGGTTTGTGCGCAATTGCACAGGCCGTGGTGCTTTTTTCTGTAGCATCACCGTTTTTTGCAGTCGTGCGGGGTTCGACGGGCGCGGCTCGACAGGAGTCTCGCCCTTCTCCCATTTTGCAAATCGCGGTA
>DIZZ01000145.1:24936-25142 GCA_002428045.1 Verrucomicrobia bacterium UBA6015 | reverse complement strand
AGGGCGAGACTCCCGTCGAGCCGCGTGGCAAAGGGTGGTTCCATCGTCATCCGTTCTCGTCGCCCGTTCTCGTCCCCCGATTCCCGAAAAAGATATTACCCTCTTTTTTTCGCCCCCCTCAGGGGGCGGCGGGCTTGTCTATAAGATCAACGTTTTCCTAGGAAAAACGCGGTTGTCGGGGAGAGGACTAAGGGAAGATCGACGAA
>DIZZ01000145.1:0-24790 GCA_002428045.1 Verrucomicrobia bacterium UBA6015 | reverse complement strand
TCGCCCTACCTGCCTTTGCATGGCCTCGTCATCCGTTCTCGTCGCCGTTCTCGTCCCCCGATTCCAGAAAAAGATCTTACCCTCCGTTTTTCGCCCCTCCTCAGGGGGTGGTCGGCTTGTCTATAAGATTTGTGAAAATCTGCACGAAGGCTTCCGCCCCCCTGTGCAGATTTTCCTCCCAGTGGTCGTTGGCATCGTCGTTGGCGCCGTCGCTGATATATTTCACGCAAGCGAAAGGGACGCTTTCCAGAAGGCATACTTTCGCCAGGGCATACGCCTCCATGTCTACCACCTCGCCCGCGTCCGGATCGTGATCCGTTACGAAGCTATCCCCGCTGCCGCATCGGGCGTGGGCCAGAGCTGTGAAAAGAGGGCGATGCTCAATGACGATGGGGGTATCTTCAAACGGCGTGGCAAAGCGCGCATACCCCAATGGCGAGGTATCCATATCGCGTTGGATAAACTGGTTGCACGCCACGATCTCGCCACGTTTGAAGACTTGACTCCCTGCGGTTCCCATATTGACGACCACCGCCGGTTTCCTGACGGACAACTGCCGGGTCAGGTGGTAGGCCGCATTGACCTTTCCGAGACCGGTGTACAGCACCTGTGCCCCGGCCGCTTCAAGACGGTGTCCGCCTTCGTCACGGAGTGCCATGACCACCAGGATCTCGTCCGGTAGATAGCTCATCATGCGGTATAGCGGATCAATGATTTTGCCCTCTGACCGTTGTAGCTGAAGTTGTTGAGGTGTGCCAGATCCACGATGCACAGCATGCCAGAGAGGATGTGTCCGGTCCGCTCGACCAGTTGCGCGGCTGCGTTCAGCGTACCCCCCGTCGCCAGCACATCATCGACCAGTAGCACCCGCCCACGGCCTGGATGCATTTCCAGAACATCCTGCCCGTATTCCAGATCATAGGTTATTTGCTCGACCGTTGGCGGTAGCTTGCCTTTCTTGCGGATGGGCACAAACCCTTTGCCAAGGTGGCAGGCTAGTGCCGCACCGACGGCAAAGCCGCGGGCTTCAATGCCAGCCACATAGTCGAAGGCATTGATTTCCACCGGGGTCAGTAATCCCGACAGTTCCCGGATCAGTTCGCTGAAATGAGAGCGCAGCAGCGGAGAGATATCCCTGAACAGGATGCCCTGCTTCGGGAAATCAGGAACTTCATTAATGTAGTTGATTAGTTCAGTCATAGTGCTTGAAGACTAAAGCCGTTTGCTCCCGCTGTCAAATAGAACGCGAAAAAAATGTATCTGCTCTTGATTATGCGCCGTCACTCCGATAGGATTACGATTAAATATTTATTGTCAGCGTCTTTTGGTTTGTGCATTAAGGAGCGTGTTCAATGATGCGGGTGTTGTTTTTTTTCTCCATCGTGTTGTTGGTTTTGTCGGCCCCGCCAGTGCTGGCGCAGAAGGCTAACGACGAGATTATGTATCCGGGAAAGGATTTCGCGAAGCTCGATACCTTTGAGTCGCTCAACCTGCAGGATGCCGATAAGCTTTTCGGGAATAAGGACTACAAGGGTGCGTATGCGGCCTATAAGGCCTATTCCTTCGAGTTTGCCAAAAGCCCGGCGCTCGCGTATGTGCTGCTGCGCATGGGGCGTTGTTTTCACCTGATGGATAAACGGTATGAGGCCATCAAGTCGTACCAGGATGTGGTCGATTATTTCCCTGACGATGTTCGTTATGCGGCGGCGGCGTTGTATTATATCGGCCAATGTCACGGGCAGAACGGGGAGGACGACAAGCAAACCGCCGTCTGGGCACGCATGGTCAAGGACGAGGATTATGTCTCCCAGCCGAATTCCGGCACGGCCCTGATGCACCTCGGGCGACTGATGGAGAAGCTCGAGAAGTACGAGGAGGCGATGGAGTATCACTGGCGCACGGCGGTTGCCTTTGCCCAGAGCAATCCGGGGGCGGCGTCTGAAGCCCGCAATGCCGTGATTTACCATTACGCAGTCCGTAGTCCCAATCACGAGAAGCTCAAGGCGTTTTTCACGGAGACCGGTGCATTTGGGAGTTATCGTGACAAGGGCGATAATCCGCAGGAGGATCCCCGCTATTGGGGTACTGTGTTGGGGCAAGCCATGAATTCGAAGAACGAGAATGCCTGCCGCTACTGGAGTGAGCGGATGGGTGACCGTTTCGCGGATAACGACGGCCTGCGCATGCAATGGTTTGGCGCTCAGATGGTGTTCGAAAAGGATCGATCGAAATGGCTGGCGCGGATGGAGAAGCAGTTTACCCAGCAGCCGGCCACGGTAGGCCGGATCCTGCAGTGGTGTGATCACTTCCGGAATGAGAACCGGGGGGATCTGAAATACCGCTCCGAGTTCTTTGCGAAGCACGCCAAACCGCTCCTGGCGGGGATGAAATTCAACGAGAAGTTGAATCTGATGGAACAATTGCGGCGACTTGAGATGGATGGCGAGTCGCAGGCGGCGATGCGGTCGGTCAGCACGGAGGGCTTGAGCGACGATGATATCAAGCGATTTGCGATGTTCGTTAGCAATTACGAGGGGGAGGACGGTTTCCTAAGGCTGATTCAAAAATGCAAGGACTCGATGTTCGCCGCGAAGTCCCGGTATGACTATTATTGGAACGGCGGCGGCCGAAATATCCGAGATGCCAACAAGGCATTGGCGGAGATCCCGGGGCTGAAGAAGGATCCGAAGTATGCCGGACAGGGCCTGGTGTGGTCCGAAGGGGAGCTGCTGCAGCGTCTGGGCCGTCATGAAGAGGCGATCAAGGCGTATCAGGCGGCGAACAAGCAGCCGGATACGACGTGGGCCGTCACCGATTGCCTGATCGCCCTCAAGCAGTATGGCGAGGCGATCAAGAATGTGCAGGGGCTGGAGTCGGTGGGTGGCGGGGTGGCCGCGCAGGCGGCACTCAAGGTGGCGGACATCTACCGGCTAGCTGGCGATAAGGCCAAAGAGGTGGATCAGTTGCGTGTGATCCTGCGGCGGTACCCGAAAAGCGGCGAGTCCAGTATCGCCCATGAACGGTTGGAAGGATACGGGGTTAAATTGGTTGGCGGGGTGGCCGAGGCGGAAGAGTAGGCGGGTGGCAGCAGGCAGTGGTTGGCGACAGGCGGTGGGCCGTGTGGCGGTTTGCGAGTTGACGGATCGGTCTGATCGGACCGGTCATCTTGGAAAAGGAAACAGGAAATGCAAAATTTGAATTTTAGCAAAGCCGCCGTGGCGGCGCTTGGCTGTTGCCTGTTGGCTGGTATGGCCGTGGCACAGGACGCGGCGGCACCCGCCCGTGAGCGGCTGTCGGAGGATGTGGACCGTCAGGCGAAGCACTTGTATGATAAGGCCATTGAGCTGATGGAGTACAAGCAGTACGAGCGTGGTTTGGCGATGCTGAACACGGTGGTCCGTGATAATCAGGGCACGATCCTGGCGCATCAGGCGAACATGGCGATGGGCAAGCACTTCCTGGAACAGCGCAAACCGACGGAAGCCTTGAATTATTTCATGCTGCTGGCGCGGGTGCTTGAGCCGGAGCTGGGCGTGAAGCAGCCGCCGGAGCTCGAGTCGCTCTACCACGAATCCCTTTATCAGGCGGGCTTCGCGCAGTATCAGGCGGGCCAGTACGGGGCCGCCTTCCCGCTTTTCCGGCGCCTAACCGAAGTGGCGGGCAAGAGCAAGTGGGCGAACATGGCTTATTTCTATATCGGGATGAGTCATTACAACCTTAAGAACTGGAACAAGGCGATTGAATCGCTATCGCTTGTCGGCACCGAGGTCGAGGATTCGGGTGAGGCCCTGGGGCGGATTGAGATTGGCCAGCGTTTCTATGCCAAGGTGACCGATGCGGATATCCCGGTGCTGCGCAAGATCGGTCAGCCGGTCAAGGCCGAGGTGAAGGTCAGCAGTGGTGACATCGAGATTCTCGAAGGCGTGCCGATGGCGGGCAAGAAGGATGAACTGCTGATGTCGGCACCGACGGTGGTCGGGCGTCCGAAGGGTAATGACGGCATCATCCAGATGGTCGGGGGGGATACGCTGACAGTGACCTATCTTGATGACAGTACCTTGGATGGAAAGAAGGGAGTGCCCCGTAGCGGCCAGGTGCGTGCTGTCAGTACCGGGACGATTGGCTTCTTCCTGGGCGACTATACAACGCCAGCCTATATAGCGTTTCCCGGACAACCGTTGCACCTGATGCTGCGCGATGCGGACCTGGATAACTCGCCGAAGGCGGAGACGATCCGGCTTACGGTGAAATCCTTTCAGCAGGTGCAAGCCGCAGATAGCGCGGAATCGGCTGAAGCGCTGGATATCTTCGCGGTTCAGGATTCCGAGGAGGATAAGTGGCGTGAACGCGATTCGGTGGACGTGACGCTGGCGGAGCAGGGCGAGGGGCTGGAAATCCGCAGTGGGGTCTTTAACGGCAAGATCACGCTTGCCCCCGTCGCAGAGGGGTCCGCGCCGAACGCTGCCGACGAGATCTTGCATTGTGATGAGCTTGATGAAATCCGGGTTAGCTACACGGACAAGGTTCATCTTTACGGCGAGGAGGAGCGTCTGAGTGATTCGCGGATCAAGGTTTCCGGGTCGGTGAATGCAGGCGTAACGGCCGACCAGTTCGTCGTGTTTGAGACGCTGCTCAAGGCGCGCAAGGAATCCGTGGAGGCGGAAGCGCTAGTTGGCCTGGGCGCGATCTACAAGGATATGGGCCTCGCCGACCGTGCTGCCCAGCGGGCAGGCGAGTCGTTGCGCAAGCTGGACCCGATTATCATGAACCGTGCGAAGCTGCCTGGAGATCTGGTGGAAACTTCCTTCCGGTTGAAGTGGGAAAGCGAGCTGTTGCAGGATAACTTTGACGCGGCCACGGCGACCTGTCTGGCATTCAACCGCCTGTATCCCGAATCCGTGCTGGCGGATCAGGCACTGATGACCCTGGGCCGCGGCCTGAGCGAGAAAGCGCAGTACCAGAAGGCCGTGGATGTCTATGGGCAGGTGTTGAAACTGCAGAACCCGATCTCGGCGGCGGAAGCACAGTTCCGGATCGGCGAAACACTGCAGAAACAGGCCGAGGATGAAGCGGCTGCTGCGGATGCCACGAACAGCAAGTGGGGGGCTGGTGGTTACAATGCCGCCACGACGCTGCAAAGCCGGATGGGTGGTGCGATTGCCGCCTACCGCGCAACGTACCAGCGCTACCCGGAAAGTTCGTTCGCCGCTGACGCCCTGGGGCGGGTCGTGCGTCATTATGTCGATACCGAGGATTTTGCACAGGCCGCCGCGCTACTGGAAACCGTCTTTGCGGATTATCCCGATGCGGCCTTCCTGGATGAGATGCTGATGCACTGGGCTAAAGTGGCTTACAAGCTGGGGGACAAGGAAATGGCCAAGGCGAAACTTCGACAATTGATTTTCGACTACCCGTCGAGTTCACACGTCAGCGAGGCGCAGAAGAAACTGGCGGCAATGGAGGCGCTGTGAGAGGGGCCGAAGGCAGAGGGCAGAGGGCAGAGGGCAGGAGGGATGAATTTGGAAGATCCGTCCGATCTTCGTTGGCAGCCTGCCTGCTGCTAGGGATTGCGCTAGCGCATCCCGCGTTCGCCGCCTCATTCGATGAGCAACGGGACGCGATGGCTAAAACGGTGGCGACTCAGCCTGAATCGGCGATTGTGGCGTTGCTTCAAGCCGGGGTGGCGGAAGGTAAATCGGTGCTGGCAATGGCCGAGACCCAGAGATGGCTGGCGCAGAATCGCCCTAAAAATGCGCTACTTTTCTACCATGCGGGGCGCGCTGCCGAACTTAGCGGTGACTGGAAGGGGGCGGTGTCGCTCTACCAGCAGTACCTGGCTGCCGCCGACCTTAAATCGGATACGGCCGATGAGGCGGTGTATGTGGTCTATACCCTGTTGATTGAGCGGCTTGGGGATACCGCTGGTGCCTACGCCTTCGGGCGGAATGAGGGTAATCGGCTGCTGGTTTGCCCGCGTGCCCGCCAGTTTGATCAATGGTTCCTAGATGAGGGGGTCAAGCGCAATGATGTCGGTGCGGTTGCTGAACGCCTGTATGCATGCATTGCGACGGGGGGGCTGCCCGATGACCTGTTGATCGCCCGTTACGGCCAGTATTTCCGGTGGTTGCAGGATTCGTTGGTTGGTTATTGCGAAGCACCGAATACGCTCAAGGTGACTGCATCGCTTCTGGACACAACCATGAAGATGGCAGGGGCGATCACGTTCAACGACGAGCTGAAACTGAATCTGGCATGGTTGGTCTCCATCCGGTATTACAACCAGCAGAAGATTGCAGGCAAGGAGGTCGCCCCCCCGGTGGCCGAGGCGACGGCACTGCTGGCGACGTATCCGCAATATGCGCAATCGGTCCAGGACGGATGGGCCGGTGGTGGTAACGGGCGTCATTATCGAAACGATCCAAAACTATACTGGCCGCATGAAGTGGACGCCAAGATGGCGCCGATCGTGGCTGCCGTTGCCAAGCTGGATCCGCTTGACCGCGCCCCGTTTATGCAGTCCTGGCGCGACCGTTATTACGACGACAACGTCGTCCGCCCTGCTCAAGTCAAGGGGGTCCGGGAATATTTGCAGGCCAATCCCGAGCTGATCAATAGCCGGGCAGGGGTACTGGTGCTGGATAAGCCCTGGGATAAGTACAGCCCGGAAGAGGCACAGAAGCTGGCTGCGCAGCTCGATCAGAATCCGTATCCGGAAGCGTCCCTGATACGCTCAATCGCGGCGGGTGGCAGGGATTACGACAAGGTCATGGCGGCGTTGCTCGGCCTTGAGGTGTGGCGTCTTGGCCCGGCGGAGTTGAACGGGGGGTGGCCTGACCAGCTCTGGCACTACTGTGGCCGGCCGGGTGGGAACCAGAAGCGTGAAGAGGCAATCAACAAGTCCAAGGCGTTAGCCGCTGCGTTCGCCGCTGGCGATGCGAAGAAGGACGACCCGGTTGAAAAGCGAGTCGCGGCGTTCAAGACCTTGTGGGCGGATTACACGTCGTCTCAACCGAAGCTCCCCGCTGTGCGCACCCGTCTGATAGCTGTGCTGAGAGTCACCCCTGAAGCCGTTCCGCAACTTCTGAAGGTCGCGAATCCGGATGCCCATAGCATGCTCAAAGATGCGCTCGCGGCAGGGATGGAGGATGCGAAAGGGCCCCTGGGACGAGATGCGCGGGTAAACGGCGTGAGCTCCGTCCGGTTTGATCCATGGATCAACAGGTTGGCTGGTGCCATAGGCGGAATGGACCGGATGAGGCCGGATAAGGACCGCTACAGGCCGCATCCGCTTGAACCGGTCTTTCGCGCGGCACTTGCGGAAGGGCTCAAGCAGAACAGGATCGAATCATGGCAGGTCATGGCATGGATCAATCTGCAGTTCCCGGAGGACAACGCCGAGCAGGTCAAGTTGATGACGGCACTTGCCGGGACCCCGCCGTGGCAGGCCATGCCTTTTGAAGTTCAGTTTGGTGCGCGTGAATGGTTCAAGAAGGAGGCGATGACGCCCTCGCAGATCGCCTGGGTGGATGCTGCTGATGTCTCACTGGTGTGCAAGGATCTGTTGGCGCTTACGAAAGACGCGGATGCGTCAGTCACGGCCTCTGCGCTGAACGTAGCCATCGACGGGGCCAGGAAGTCACCGGTGAAGCTGACCCTTCGCGGCCTGGATACCCTGGCGACCGTGTCTGACCCTGTATTCGCCGACCCCATGGTCTTTGCTCGAATACTGGAAATAATAGGAGACCTTCGCTTTTCCTGTGATCGTGCTTCGGAAGCCTTCGGCGGGCGTCTATTGTCCTATGTCACCGAGAAGCGGGATTCTTTGGAAATCCATCGGGCGGGAGCCTTCTTATGGAGTTTTGGCATCAGTGAGCATTATGCGCGCTCACTTCCCTCCACCCTGAGTCTGGCGCAGTCATTGTTCGATACGCATCCGGCGTCCGCCTGTGCCTTGGCCAGGGCAGGGCTGGCCAGTTTTGCGAGGGGTGTCGCCTATCACTCGCAAAACTGGTATAACGGCTCAGGGCAGGCCGCCCTCAAGGCCCTCGACGTCAAAGCGTCGATGAAGCTCGGGCTCATGGTGATCCCCGTCGCGAAGAATGACCCGGCGTACCCGGTTTATCAATCGCAGATGGATTGGATGGGTGGCAATGAGGACAGCGCCTGGCGCCTATGCGAGGAGCATTGGGAACCGTTGCTGCCGTTGCACCGGGAACTGTCGATTGATTATCTGATGTGGGTGCTGCAGCGGACGATCTACAGTCGGGACGAGGTGCGTCAGGAGGCATTGATCAAGGCGCTCCAGGGCTGGGCGGCGGAGTCGGGCTCGGCACTGAGTACCGAGCGCAAGGTGGAGATTGAACTGGCTTACGGCGATATTGCCGTCCAGCGGGGCATGCTTAAGCAGGCGCAAGAGATTTTTCAGCGTACCGCTGCGAATAAGGCGTTCGATGGGGTGCTGATCAAGCATGAGGCGACCTTGCGGAAGGCGCGGGTTGAGCGCATGGCCAAGGATTATGACGGGGCGCTGAATACACTGAATGAACTGGCGATGGAAAAAGTGCCCGAGCTATGGAGCCCGATTCGTTACGCCATGGCCGAAGTCTATTACGACATGGAGGATTTCAACGGCGCCAATGATCAGATCAGCACTATTCTGGATCGGGAGTCCGACCATTCCGATGCCAAGATCATGCAGGGCAAGCTGCAGATCAAGCGCCAGAAATTGATGGAAGCCACGGAGCTTGAAATCGGACCGATCAGCAGCAAGCAGACCCTCGTGCCGGGAGAAAAGCTCAAGGTGACGCTGAGCGATCCGACGCTGGCGGTGTCGGGTGCCGGGACGGAAATCGAGGTGGTCGTGTGGGCGACGTCGGGGGATCGCGAACGGTTTTTTCTGCGGCAGTTCGGTGACCAGAAGACCAAATTCCGGGGCGAGGTGGCCACCGTGCTGGGGGCACCTGCACCCGATGACCGTGTGTTGCAGGTGATCGGTGAGGATGAGATCTACTATGCCTATTCCGACCGTTTTCGAGCCAAGATGAATAATATGGAGGAGAAGCGCGGTGGGCCGATTGCCGTCGCTTCCGATGCGCTGCTGATGGTGTCCGGTCGCCGGTTGTTGTCGGAGGCGGAGCAGCGCGTGGCCGATATGCAGGCGCAGATGGAAACGCTCAATGCCAGTGCGGCAGCGATCCGGGTGCGCCAGGCCACTGCGGCGGATGCTAAAGTGTTCGAGGCAGACTCGGGGGCTCCTGAATTGCAGGAGGCACCGGTTGAAACCCGTCTGAAGCCGGAAAAGCCGATTCATGTGCGCGTGATCGACCACGACCGTAGCCGCACCGCGCAGATCGATGAAGTTCAGGTCAGCATCTCCACGTCCAGCGGTGACTCCATCGGGGGGGTGGTGCTTAAGGAAACCGGCACGCATACCGGCTGGTTCGAGGGGCGTATTCCCACGGCGGGAGCCCAGGCGATGGCCAATGCCGCGAACTCCGAGCCTGGACGCAATCCCAACATGGTGATCAGCCCGAAGACGGATTATCCGCCTTGGCGACCGGTCGCCGTGGCTGGGGCAATCCCGGAATTCAGGGTTGACCTTAATGACAATGTGGTCCTCGGTGAGATGAGCCTCACGGCGGGGGAACCAGGGGCGACGCTCAGGAAGTTTGTTTTACAGGCGGGAATGAGCGACCGCGAGATGATGACCGTCGGGGTTTATCCCCAGGACATGGTGTCGCTTGCGAAGCCCTGGCATCCGAGTGTGACGATCATGAACGATACCGATCGGCACCATAACAGCAACGATCGCTCGGTCTATGACATCCGCGACCTTGAAGAGCAGCTTGATCGTGGCTGGATGACCCAGCAATTCGCGCAGGGGGTGGCGGCGAATGTGGCGGGGCTATCAGAGGCGATGACGAGTTCAATCCCTGCCAGAGTGGCGTGGAAGCGCCAGAATCGGTATGACACGTCCCATGTGATCTATCGGTTCCGCGGCTACTTTTACGAGACGGGTGCGGTTTCACGGCGTTTCAAGCTGGAACTGGGCACGTATGAGATCCCGAAGAACACACACCCATCGGTCAACCATCCTGCCCAGTTCCTGCTGGCTGTGGACGGTCGCCCGATCACCAGCAAGGAACAGTCTGGCAAGCTGGATGGAAGCATTGATCTCCAGCGCGGTTTGCATCGTTTTGAAATCTGGGCGACCGGTTGGAATACCAGCATCGGTTTCGACCGCCGTGTGAAGTTGCTGGCGAATCTCGGCGTGAGCGAGCCGACGGGGGATCTCATCGAGGTTCCTGCCAGTTTCTTCGATCCGGCGGTGTTCCCGGCAGAGGTCTTGCCGCACCGTAATTCACCGGCGACGATCTCGGCCAGCAAAGATGGCACCGAGTTCACGGTCAAATTCGCGCCGGACTCCCGTGCGCGCCTACTGAAACTGGCGTTTCTCGAACAGGAGGGACCGGTTCCTGTTTTGAACAAGATCACGCTACGCCAGCCGGATGGCAAGACGGTTCTACCGGTCAAGGAGGACTTTGCCGAGCTCAACAAGAACAGCACACTTGAAATCCTGACGGGCGATAAAGTCACGGTCCGCTATGTGGATGATCGCTTTGTAACCCATAACAAGGAAACGCACGAGCGTTTCCTCGATGTGATGTTCAGCAATGCCCAGCTTGACTTCCAGTTCTTTGAAATGCGCAAGGACCGTTTTGACAATGACGAGCCATACTATGAGCAGCAGTTGCGGTTCGCCCACGGTCAGCCGGTGTTGCTGACCGTTACGGATCCCGACATGGATATTTCTCCTGACGTGGATACGGTAACGATTTCCGTGGAGAGTAGCGATGGTGGTCAACGAGAGTTCAAGGCCACAGAGGACAAGGATGAGCCGGGGACGTTCCGGGTCTGGATTAAACCGGTGACCGCTGCGGCGGTGGCAGATGATGAGATCAAGGTGGGGGAGGGCGGCACGTTGACCGCCATCTATCGTGATGCCGAGAATACCGAGCCGGGCGTTCCTACCGATCGTCAGGCGTCCATCCGCCATGCGGCATTCGCATCACCGGTCCTACGCCTGTCGCATTCGACGGTGACCCCGATTGACTTCAAGAGCTTGCCGCATCCGCTGGTGGCGCGCGAACTCCGTCCCGGTTTTGACCGGATTGATTTCACCGCGACGGGTGAGGACGCTCCGCTCGGACTTGGCGGTCGGGAGGTGGTCAAAGCCCTTCCATCGGCGTCGGGCACGGTGCTGCCCCGCTGGACTATTCAAAACGGCATGTTTGATGCTGGCAGCCCGCCTGCGGGGGGCTTTGCCGCTGTACATGGACAGATGATGTATTTCGAGATCGAGGCGGCGCACTTGGCGTTGCGGATGGGATCGGTTGCCGATGTCTTTGTACAAACACACGCCGGCCGGGCGGTCGTGGCAACGAACGCTGCGGCGGCTGCAACGATGCCGTTTGACATCACCGTCCCGGGCACGATGCAACTGAAAGCGAGGATGGCGGTGCTTGAACGGTTCGATAATCTCTGGCATGCAACGCCGCAGATACCGATCTACATCGGAGGGTATCGGCCTGTCCCGCCGGGGTCCGAGCGTGGTAGACCCCGGAATACGGCGCTTTTTCAATGTGAAGTGCCGCTGATTGCCGGTGCGCTGCCGGAGACCGGCGTTATGGAGGTCAGTGCCTTGGAGCGCCGCGAGTTGGGTATCGCCGAGAATCACGGGCTGGTGGTGCGTCCGGATGAAACGGTGTATGTCGGGTTCCGGTACACCGCCAAGGACGGTAGCGAACAATGGATCACGGGATCGGCCAAGGTGATCACGCATCCGGTGCTGGATGTGCTCGAGGAGGATCACCGCACGGCGAAAAAGGAGGCATACGTTGGGGAGAATATCTACCTGCGTGTGGTGGATCTCGGGGCTGACCGGACCGATGGCAGTGATAAAGTCAGCGTCCTGATGCAGGCCAAGTCGGGCGCGAAGCTTGCGGTGGAGCTGCTGGAAGTCGATACCCATTCCGGTATTTTCAAGGCAGCCGTCCCCTTGACGTACACGAAGAAAAGTGCCCTCGCGCAAGACTATGATGTGCGGCAGGAGGGGTTCCCCCTGGTCTACGGCGATATGATGGGCTGTTTGTATGCATCCGCTTCCGGTCAGAAAACGCCACCGATACCGGTGATGATCCGCAAGGGTGCCGATGGGGATGTCGTTCCGTTCTCGAAGACGTACGATGATCCCGATATTGCCATGCGGACCCAGTTTGCCCTAGCGGAAGGCTTCCTTGAGATGGCCAAGCATCACCGGGTGCGCGGCGAGGAAGACGAGGCGGGTCGTGAATATGACCAAGCCCGGCGTCTGTTGGCGGCCGTGGTAGACCAGTTCCGCGAGGCGGAAACCAGGGCTCATGCGGAGTACCTGCTGGGTAACCTGACGCAGGAAGAGGCCGATGCCACCGAGGCAGGCGAGTTGCAGCAGGAACGCTACCGGGCGGCCCTGGCACGCTTCATGAATGTCACCGGATCGTATCCAGATACGGTGCACGCTTCCAAAGCCCAGTTCAAGATTGCGACGGTCTATGAGAAACTGAATGAGCCGGATATTGCAGCCCAGGAATATGTCAAACTGGCTTATAAGTATCCGCAGTCCGAGTTCCTGGCCATGTCGATGGCGCGGTTGGGAACGCACTTCCTGCGCAAGGCTGACACCTATGAGAAAAAGGCCGCCCCCCTGCTGGAGCAGGTCGATAACAAGGATGCGCAGTTTGAAGGCGCAGCCATGAACAAGATGGCGGTGAAGGAGTATCTCAATGCCGGTAGTATTTTCGCAAGCCTGCTGAAGCGCTTCCCGAGTCACGAGCTGGCGGGGCAGGGCGGTCTGCGGGCCGGTCAGGCCTATATGCGGGCCGAGTCCACGCGTCAGGCACTGCAGATCTTCCTGGCGGTGGTTGATACCGAAAGTTACGATGGACCCGAAATCCGGGCACAGGCCATGTACTGGGCGGGCATGTGCTACGAACGCCTCCGGGAGCCGATGGCAGCGTATGCGATTTATAAACGGCTGACCTATGACTTCCCGGAGAGCACGTGGGCGGCCTATGCCCGCGGGCAGCTCTCGCAGGAGGGCATGGTGACGCTCGACACCAATCTGGAAATCAAGCGTTTGGAGGAGCAGAAATGATGGCACTCGGTTTTCAGGTTTCAGGGCTCAGGTTTCAGGGGCGATCCGTCCGATCGGTCGGATCAATGGCCATTCTGCTGTTCTTGTGGTGCGCGGTCACCGTGGTTGCCCCGGTGTCTGCCCTTGCCAGTCCGCTGGACGACAAGATCAAGGCCTTTGGCGAGGCGACGACCCAGACCGCCGAGGCGGTCGAGGATGTGCTCAAAACGGGGCTGTCCGAGAAACGCTCGGCTGAAGCCTATGCGGCGATGAGCGCCTGGCTGGCGGCCAATCCGTCGGATTCGCAGGCGTTGCTTTTCTTCGCCGGGCGAACGGCGGAATATGCCGGGGAATGGACGGATGCCGCCAGTTTCTACCGCAAGTTATTAAAGCATAAGGCGCTCAATGAAAAACTGGCAGCGGATGTCGTGCCGGGGATCTATCGCTTGCTGATCAACAACCTGGGTGATGAGAATGCGGCATATCTTTTTATGCGTGAGGAAGGCAACCGTTTGCGGGGGTATGGCCGCGCGCGCCAGTTTGATCGCTGGTTCTGCGAACAGGCGCTGAAGCGCGGCGATCTGACGGCGCTGGCTGAACGATTGACTACCATTTACGGAAACGCCACGGAAACGCCGACAGCAGCCGACGCGGAATGGGTGGAGTCCTTGCTTGGCGCACTCGAGACCTTTGAGCATAATAGCGAGGATGTGTTTGCCGCGTTGAAGAAATTAGCGGCAGCACCGAAGACGTTGCCGCAGACGCGGGCCCGGCTGGAATGGGCGATGGCGATCACGCCGGTTATTCCAGAGTTGATAAAACGGTTCGGGAAGGATATCCCGGACGATCTGCTGGTGGTGCCGTTAAAGGCAGCCAGTGCGTTGCTGGCCGCCGATCCGCAGGTTGGCGCAAGCCTTGTGGTCAAGGGATGGACACGGTGGCGGCAAGGGGATACGCCGTCGTTCTTCCGGTTTGTGCATGCTCGGCGGGATCGCAAGGCGGAACCGTTCATTCACGTGCTGCAGACGTTGCCTCCCGAGCAGGCCAGGACCGTTCTCGCGGCGGGGGCTCAAGACTACCAGGGACGCTGGGTGTCGGTCGCCAGTTTCATTCCCCCGGCGCAAGCCAGATCGCTCATTCCTCGCCTGTCGGCGATTTTCAACGCCATCGATGCCCCTGCTGTGGAAATGTGGGACAAGGACATAAAGCTGGAGGAGGCGAAGGCACTCGCCCCGCACCTGGTCCGCAATCCGCATGGGCATGCTGCCTTGATCAGGGCGTATGCGGTGGCGGGAACCAATACCGTGACGGCCATGGTGCCGGTGATGATGAAGTCCGAGCGCTGGCGGTTCGGCAGTGCGAAAGCTGTTGTGGATACCGTCTGGAATTCGGGATGTGACCGTACTGGCGCGAAAGATGGGGATCTTGTCAAACAGTACGAGCCGCAGGGCGAGCGCTATGACCAGTTCAAGAGGCAGGTTGGTAAAGACGCGGACAGTAAAAGCCGCCTGACCGCCTTCATTGCCCTCTATCAGGAACTTCTGGGCACCAACCCCTCGACGCCGGGATTGTTATCGCTATGGGATGAGCTTCTCAAGCAGGCGCCCAGCGCAGACCAGGAAAAAATCTTGCAGAAGCTTGCTGCTGATTTTGCCGCCGCGCCGCCTGCCGCGATAGGTTTGCCGAAATATTTTCTCTCGCAGGCCTTGACGACGATCGACTTCGGTAGTGCCTATGCTCGACTGACCTTTGGTCCAGAGTTTGCGGGTGGTTGGGATCGTTGGGGCTATGAAAATGTGCGCAAGGCCTTGCCGGGGCTAGCCGCAGACCTTGGGAAGCTGCTGCGGCAGCAGATGGGGGCGGGGAGTCTTTCTGAACCCGTTTTCGGCATGTGGCTGCACTGTGTTGTTCCGGGAACTCCAGATGCCAAGTCGCTGTTTGAGGAATTGGCGAAATCGGCCGCTTATGACAAGATGAATCCTGCGTACCATAAGATGGCCGCGCACCCCCTGCTTTTCGGGGCGGCTGCCTTGAAGCCATTGCCGACCGATCCGCGTGTAGTCAGTCGCGAGCTGCTTGAACTGCCGAAGGATGCACTGGCGGCGGCCGTGGAAACGGCACTCACGGCGGTCACGGCACGGGTGGCGCAGTCCACGGTCCCCGTCACGGTTCATGGTCTTCAGCGCGTGGCGGCGATGGAGACGTTCAGTGCGTCCGCCCGCTCGCTGGCGCTTTCCCTGTTCAACCAGCTCTCGCCGCTTGGCGCGTATCCCGCTGGTCAGGGCTACGAACAGCTTGTGCTCCGTTTGGTCAAGGACATGCAGACGGCGACGCAATGGGGCTTGATTGAACCCTATTTATCCGCGTTCTGGCGCAGTGCCGGTGCGCCCGATGACGGCCGCTTTTATCCCGCCGCAGAAGCCTTGGCGGGCTTTGCCGAAGCCGCCCTGGCCGCGAATCAACCCTCGGTGGCGCTGTCGGTCGCCCGCTGCGGACTGGCCAGCCGTGTGGCGGCGCTCGACCCGGCGAACCCAACGGACAATGCCGCCCAGCGCCGGGGGCGGATGCAGGCCATTGTCAGCAAGGCGGGACAGGCGTTGGGCGTGTCCGAGATTCCTGTGGATGCCACGCATCCCGATTACGGTATCTACAAGTCGAATGCCGAGTATGTCGCGGGCAACCTAATGAGTGCCTGGGAACTCTACACGAAACATGCAGCCCGCCTACAGCCGGATGCCGCCAATCCGCAAGCGCCTTCGCTACTGCGCAAACTTCCGATCGGGTATGCCTTCTGGCTGATGGACCGCAACATCGAGGAAGGGCGCACGGATGAGGCCGAGGGGCTGGTCAAGGAATTGACGATCTGGTCTAGCCAGGCGGCGGGAACGTTCAGCATGGAGCAGGAGGGCTTGCTAAAAATCGCCTATGCCGATCTGGCGTTCCGCAAGGGGGCGGCACCGACCGCCCGTGCCTGGTACCGCAAGGTGGCTGATGCCCGCGAATATCAGGGGTCAGCGATGCACGTCACGGCGGCGCTGGGGTCGGTGCGGATTGACCGGATATCGAAGAATTTCAGTTCCGCGCTGGAGGAACTCGAGAAACTGCTGCGCATCCCGGATGCCAGTGCCCGTGTGCGGGTGCATTATGCGTGGGCGGAAGTGTTGATGGATCAGGAAAACTACAAGGATGCCCTGGGGGAGGTCGATGCCGTGCTGCGGCATGCACCGAATCATGCGGATGCCCTGATTCTGCGTGGCAAGATCCATTTTGAAATGCGAAAGTTGATGGAGGCAAGTGAAATCGAGGTTGGGGTCTCGCAGGAGGACAAGGTTATCGTGCCGGGCGAGTCGCTAAAGGTCAATCTACTGGATCCGACCCTCAGTGTCTCGGGCGTCAGTGCGGAGATCGAGGTCGAAGTGGTCGCCAAATCCGGTGACCGCGAACGGTTAATGCTGCACCAGCTTGGCGACAGCAAGGATAAGTTCCGGGCCGAAGTCCCGACGGCGCTGGGGCCGCCGGTCCCGGGCGACAAGACGCTGCAGGTGCTTGGCGTGGATGAAATACGCTACGGCTATTCGGCGCGGTTCCGTGCCAAGATGAAAGACCTGCCGCCGGATCCGGACGTGCAGATCTCCGTGGCGTCCGATGCGCATCTGTCGCTATCGGCGGGCGCGTTTCCGCCGCGCGAGGGGGAGCGTCGGCTGGACATCGAGGAACTCGGCTTGTCGTCGGCCCAGCAGGCGTTAGGGATGCGTGCGGTTCGTCCTGGTAATCCGGTTTATCTGCGGGTGATCGACCCGGATCGTAGCCAGACCGCGGCGGTGGATGAAATCGCGGTCTCGTTGTCGACATCCAGCGGCGATGAGATCCGTCGTCTGATCCTGAAGGAGACCGGCCCCTATACGGGTGAATTTGAGGCGGTGGTTCCGACGGCCAGCGCACAGGCCATGGCGTTCGCATCGGAAAATGCGCCGGGTCGCGACCCGAATCTGGCGATCAGTCCGGGTGCCGCGCAGGGGTGGCAGGGGCAGGTCGGTGACAAGGACAAGCCGCGTACCTTCGGGGTTGACTTGAATGATAACGTGCCGCTTGACCGTATGCAGGTCAAATGGGGCGCGGCGGAGGACGGTCTGACCCACTTTGTGTTGCAGACGTCGATGAATGGCCGGGACTGGGTGACACGCTCCCGCTATCCTGCAGATCCCGTGCCGTGGGACGGGCGTCCCCGAGTCTGTTCTTTCCCGACGTATGGAAACAAGGCCATGACGGTTTCCGAACCCAAATCATGGATGCTGCCTTCCGACTGGCTGGAGAAAATGGAACTGACATCGGCCCGCGGTTCGATTGACTATCGGTCACAATGCGTCAAGAATCTATCATCGATGAAGCCTGAGTTGGTGGCTGACGGCGGGCACCCGGGCTATTCCGTGCTCATACAGTATCGCGCGGTATTCCATCAGCCGGGTGCCGCTATTCGGCGGTTCCAGTTGACGGGGTATCCGGCGGCAGGAACGATCTTCCTGCTGGACGGCCAACCCGCCGCTGAGGATGCCGACGACCCGCTGCTGATTGAGCGGGAGCTTGTGCCGGGGCTGCATGAGGTCCAGGTTTGGCGTCAGGAGGGGCGCGATGCCCTCTTGAACCGCAAACCCGTGCTGCTCTGTGATGTCCCCGGGCAGGAGGCGCTGCAGCCGAGTTCGGACAGCATGTTTGATCCCGCCGCCTTGCCGGAAGGGCTACGCCGCCAGATTGCCATGCCAGCAACGTTGACCCCGGGGGGGGCGGAAGGCCTCGATGTGACGTTTGCCCCGGATACGCAGGCGCGGCTGGTGCGGTTGGTGATCCAGGGATTCAAAGGCGTGGCACCCGTGGTGCAGTCGGTCTCGCTGACGGACCGGGATGGCAAGGTGAGGCTACCCGTTGCGCAGGACACCATGCAATTGCGCCAGAATATGCAGCTTGAGGTATTGCCGGGCGACCGGATTACCGCGCGTTACGAGGATGCCGTGTCCGCCACACCAAAGCGCGACCGTCATGAGCAGCATTTGACCGTTGCCTTCAACGACGCCCGGATTGCTGTTTCGTTCGTTGATTTCGAGACGCTACCGACCGGGGAGCGCCGCCTGTTGCTGGATCCGATCCGCCGGTTCCGGCACGGTGATGCCGTGCTCGTTGTGATTGATGATGTGGATATGGACGGCAGCCCGCAACGCGATCAGGTGGACTTCCGTGTGATCACCAGTGACGGTCTTTCCGCCACCCAGAAAGCGGTCGAGACCGAACCCCATAGTGGCCAGTTTGTCGGGCGTATTTTCCCGATCAAGGGCACGCCTGCGCGAGCCTCGGAAATCCAGATTTCGGAAGGCGGGACGCTGACCGCCACCTACCGGGATATGGAGAATCTGGATCCCGGAATTCCCTCGGATCGTTCCGTAACGGTGGAGCACGCTCAATATGTGGAGCCGGCGCTCGGGGTCTATACGGTGGATAGTGAAACGCTGCCGCGTGCGCCAAGGGGCGCTGCGCCAAGCAATACCCCGGCAGGTGCCAAGCGCGCTACGCAGGGGGTGGGATCGGAAGTCGTAACGCCGAATCAGGCCTTGCGTTACCGGTATGTCGACCAGCAGGGGATCGCAACCGCCGACCTTAGCGGGGTCATCGGTGCCAGCCTGCGGTTCGATGTGGTGGTACCGCATCTGGCCCTGACCCATAGCAGCACGATCTCGGCCTATGTGCAGGTGAGTACGAATGGTGCGGCGGCAAAAGACAAGCCGTTTGACATCATGGCACCCGGCACCCTGAAACTGAGCGCCTCGCCGCAGGGTGCCGAGGTGTTGGCAGGTCCCGGCTATACGGTTCAGTCGCGTCCGGTGCCGCCCACGAATCAGCCCCCCCTGGATGAAGGTCGTTTCGCGTTTTCGGTGCCCTTGTTGCTGGGGGACATGCCGTCGCGCAGTTTTGCCACGCGGGAGGCGGAATCGCTACCGTCATCCGCCTTGCCGGAGGGCTTGACGATCAAGGCGGGGGATATCGTGCAGGTGGGTTATGCCTGGCAGGATCAGGCTGGAGCGGTGCAATGGAAAACGGCGTCGCTCAAGGTGGTCAGTCATGCCGTCCTTGATGTGATGAACGACCGTTACAATGAGCCGCTGGTTTCAGCGTTCGTCGGCGAGAAGGTGTTTGTCCGGCTGGTGGCTTACGGGCTGGATACCAGTGACGACCGCGATCAGGCATCGGTCGGGTTGCGTGCTGGCAGCGGGGTCTCAGCCAACTTTGCCTTGCGCGAAACCGAACCCCACACTGGCGTTTTCAAGGGTGTCTTTGCGATGAGTTACGCCGATGCAGACGTTCCGTCCAATCTACCGCCGGTTGAATTGAACGGTTTCCCGGTACGCTATGGCGACCAGGTGACGGTTAGTTATGGTGATCAGGCATTGACCGTGACGGTCAATATGGGTGCGGATGGCGGGGTTGAACCCTTCAGCAAGCGCTTTACCGGGGATGAGATGGCCGTGCAGACCAGCTTTACGCTGGCCGAGTGCTTCTTTGAACTGGCCAAGAAGCATCGCCAGATGGATCAGGAAAGCCTGGCGCGCCGGGAAATGGCGCAAGCCCAGAAATTGCTGGCGGAAGCCATTGCGTCCCATACGGATAACTCGATGCGTGCCCACGCCGAGTATCTGCTTGGCAATCTGTCGCAGGAGTATGCCGATCTGTCGAAGAATGATGCTGCCAAGCTACCCATGTATCAGGACGCGCTCGCCCGATTCTCGAAAATACCGATTGATTATCCGGATACGGAATTTTCCCCCAAGGCGCAGTTTAAGATGGCACTGGTCTACGAGAAAATGGGTGAAATGGAAATCGCTGTGGAAGAATATGTAAAAATGGCGTATAAATACCCGGAGAGTGAGCACATCCCCGAGGTGATGTCACGGTTAGGTGGTTATTTCCAGGCTAAGGGTCAGAAGTTCAAGGAGCAGGCCGACGTCCTGCGTGAAAAAACGGACGTGCAGTCGCAGGCTGAGGTGCTGCGGCTGGATGAACTATCCTATCCGGATTTTCTCCGGGCGGCCCGGGTTTTCAACAAGCTGCAGCAACGTTTTCCGGATCACGAGCTGGCGGGGCTGGCGGGGTTGCGTGCCGCCCAGAACTTCATGCGTGCACATCAATATGACGAGGCGATTTCCGGGTTCGAGATGGTCTTTGGCAATGAACAGTATGATGGGCGCGAGATTCGCTCGCAGGCCATGTACTGGAACGGGTTGAGTTACGAGCGCAAGGCGGCTCTGATGTCCGAGGGTAACTGGAAAGGGCGGGGAGAGGCAATCAATGCCGGCTATGCGATCTACCGGCGCGTGACCTACGATTTCCCGGATAGTCAATGGGCCAAGCTTGCCCGTGGCCGCCTGGCGGATCCGGTATTCGGTGCAATTATCGAAAAGGAACAGTTCGAGCGCAAGATCATGCTGGAAGGTTTGAAAGAACAGAAAAAGAAACAACGGTGAGGCAGTCGTGACAGAACTTGAAAAACGTTTATTGGCGACCGAGGGTGGTATCGGCCCTGATGATCTGCGCCTGTGCGTCCTCAGTCGGCTGCGTGTTGACACCGGACGATGGTGGCGGCGTTCCCCCCTCTGGGTCTGCGCGACGGAGTCCCACTTGATCCTGCTGGCGGTGTCGCGTCGCAAATATATCGAGCAGGTAGCGCTTGCGGATTGCCAAGCGAGTCGATATTGTGCAGAGTCAGGAGAATTGATCCTGGAGCCGGTGGAGACTTTGCGGTTCAACCGGATCCGGATGACGCCGAGCGATGCGCTGGATGTGTTGCGAGCGATAGGAAGTATATAAGGAGGATAAGGTTATGTTGGAGCAAATTCTAAAGGGCGGGTCGATGATGTATCCGCTGATGGCGTTAAGCCTGGTTGGCGTGGCGGTGGTCTTTGACCGGTGGGTGGCGTTTGCAGCTAACCGCAAGGTGGATACCAAGGCATTACGGGCTAAAGTGCAAGCGGCGTTGCGGGCGCAGAACCCGGCGGCGGCGATTGCCGCTTGTGAAGGGTCCAGCGGTCCGATCGCCTCGGTGCTGCTCGCTGGCTTGCGCACCTATATGCAGTTGTGCGACAAGAACGAAAATCCCGAGACGATGCGCCTGGTGGTTGGCCAGGTCATGGAGGATTACAGCGCCCAGGCGATCAGTATTGTCAATAAACGAATGGATGTGTTGACCACGGTCGGTACGGCTGCTCCATTGTTCGGGATGACCGGTACCGTGACCGGCATGATCACCTCCTTTAAAGGGCTGGCAAGCGCTGGCAGCATGGGCGGCGGCGGGATGGTTGCCAATGGTATTGCCGAGGCGCTGATTACCACGGCCGCCGGCCTGATTATAGCCCTTAATGCCGTGATCCCCCAGAGCTTGTTCAACCGCTGGAGCGATGAGATCGAGCTGCAGATCGAGGAGGCCACCGCGGAAATGGTCGAATTCATTTTAACCCACCATTGATCGGACCGATCGGACGGAGCCGCCCGATCAGGTCAATCGCCGGAAGTCTGCTATACGCATGAAGAACCGCAAAGAAAAAAAGAATCGGATTAGCGCAATCCCGACGGATTCGTTTTCGGATATCGCGTTTCTGCTGATTGTCTACTTTATGGTGGCGACAACCCTGCTGAAGGTCAAATCGATTCCGGCAGATCTTCCTTCGGGCGAAAAGGCGGCGCAGGCCCAATCCGAGAAAACCCCGATTGTCAACTTGCGCGGGGCGGAGATTTTCTTCAATGACAAGGCCGTCAGTATGGAGGATCTCACCACCCGCCTGGCGGCTCTGGAGCTCGCGCAGAAGGAGAGTGCCCAGCGGGTCATCATGCTTGAATCCGCCCGCGGGACGCCTTATGAGAACTATTTCAAGGCGCTGGCTGCGATTAGCTCCAATGGCGGGGTGGTGGCGATTGTCGAGGCGGAGGAGAAGTAATGGCGCTAAAAAAGAAACGCAGGACGGTGCCGGTGCCGGTTGCCAGCATGGGCGATATTGCCTTTCTCCTGATCATCTTCTTTCTGGTTTGCAGCGAAGTATCCAAGGAGCCGGATGTGGATTTGATATCGCCGCGCTCGGCGCATGTGAAGAAGGTCGAATCGACGGTCGTCGCCCGCGTGGCTGTTGATGTTAACGGTCGGATCTATCTCGACGGGGTGCCGGTCAACGCTGCCAAGGATGTCGAGTGGGGGGTCAGGGCCTTGCTGACCAGTACGATTTCCGATGATCAGCGCCATGTGCAGTTCAAGTGCGATGCGAAGTTGCCGAAGGAGACGTTTGAGCCCGTGCTGCAGGCCATTGCCGAGGCAGGCGGTATTATTGAGGCGGTTGGGGATCTGGATGAGTAGTGAATGTGAAAAGGAGATTCAAATATGGCCGACCATAAAATTAATGAAGTGACCCCTGATTTGCTGATGGAGCAGTTCCAGGGGAAGGGACTCAAGTATATTATCGTGTTCACGCTGGTGGTCCATGCGGTGGTGATATCCGCCTCGAGCGTTCCTTATCTGATGACGACGGTCTTCGGTGCGGATAAAGCCAGCATGACCAAGGAAGAGCAAGTCAAGGCGGCGGTCGAAGAGGCAACGGAGTCGATCCGTGAGATCGCCGCAGGGTACGGGTTAACCCCGCAGGATATCAGTGGCAAGTTTGCGGGGGGCGGTACACGGGCTGCTGCTGCTACAGCAGGGACCGAGGCTGAAACCCCGGAAGCGGAGACGCCGGGAACGGAAACGCCTGCGGCTGGGGCCCCGAAATCGGTAGCGCCTGCGGCTGGGGCACCGAAAACGGTGACGCCTGTAGCGGGGACCCCCGCCGCACCGGCGCGTCCTAAATCCGCCATCGAGAAGGAGTTGGATGTGAAAGCCGAAGGCCCTGCCGTACCAAAGGTTGACGACGATATTTTCTAGCGTTGGCACCCTGCCTTTTACGCGGACGGAGCGGTAAACAGTGTTGACGTAATGATTGAGTGAACGCATGAGACGAACCATACAGAAAGAGCTACCAGAGACGCGGATCGGGGAAATCCCGGTGCATGCGTCAGTCGGCAAGGCGCGGGTGGTCAGCGTTGCCGCCATGTCTCTGCTGGGCCTGGGGGTGCTGGCGGTATTGGTCGGTCCTTCGCTTCTGATGCGGTTTCTGTCCTCGAACCCCGATGTCCTTGGATTATTCGAACAACGAGGGACGACCGTTACGCTGCTGGTGTGTTTTCGTCTGCTGGGCGCGTTGAGTGTCGTCTGTGCGCTATGCGGCTTGCTCAGCCTCTGGCGTAATGCGTTCACCTGGAAACTCCTCCGCTCGTCTCTGTTGGTGGTGTATCCCCTGGTGGCGATTTTTGTCTGGCAGGTCTGGTCGGCAGGATTCGCCATCCTTGCGGCGGATAATGGCAAGGGACTTGAGATCGGTGGACAGCAGCAGGATCCGGCTACCATCATTCTGCTCTGGTGGCGGGTGTGCCTGCCTGCGCTGGGGACGGCCCTGTATGTCTTCTGGCTGCATGTCATGCTGCGCAGCCGTTCGGTATATAATGCGTTCACTGGCCTGGCCGGGGCACCCATGGACGGCGACCGGATGCTTGAGGATCTTCGGACGCACGGACGCGATCCGCATCAGCGCCGTAGCCTTTACCACAGTGCCGTCACGCATATTCTGATCCTGGTTGTGATCCCCTGGCTTATGGAGTTCGGCGGATGCGTGGAGGCTTACCGTGTTCCCAAGGGGAGTGGTGATCCGGTCGTGGCTATGGTCCAGATGGCCAAGCCCAAGAAGAAAAAGAAGAATAAGCTCAGTCTGCGTCCGAACTCGGCGATCATCTTCGAGGTTCCGGACCTGGACGATACCGAGGTTGACCAGGAGATGGAGGAAAAGACGCAGGTCACCTACGTGGCTTCGGCCAATGCCAAGGCGGGGAAACCGGGTAAGGGCGGTGGAACGGAAGGCGGCTGGCCTGCCGGCATGGACAAATACAAGATCCGTTTCATCCGGCTGGATCACGGCGGCGCGGGCTGGGATGACGGGATGGACGGTTCCAGCGCGGACATCAACTTCCTGCGTGCGTTTGCACAGGCCACCGGATTCAATAAGATCGCCAACAAGGGCGAAAGTCATTCGATCGCCCTCTTGCGCAAGTATCCAGATGACGGGTTCCCTCCGTTTGTCTACCTGACCGGCAATGCAGGGATGGGGCGTGTCACGAGCAAGGACGCGGAGATCCTGCGTGAATACTGCCTTAAGGGCGGCATGTTGATTGTGGATGCGGGGAGTGCCATCTTCCACCGTTCATTTGTAGACTTTATTACGCGCCAGGTTTTTCCTGACAAGCCGCTGCTGGATATTGCCGATGACGACATGATCTACCAGTTGCCGAACGGCTTTCCCAATGGTGCCCCGGAATTCTGGCATCATGGCGGCAAGCGAGCGCTGGGGATGAAGCATGAGGGGCGGTGGATGGTCTTTTATCATCCGGGCGACATGAATGACGCCTGGAAATCGCAGGGCTATACCGATGTTACGCCGGAGATGCGCCAGAGTGCCATGAACCTGGGCATCAACCTGGTCTTTTATGCCTTCAACCAGTGGGATG
>DIZZ01000060.1 GCA_002428045.1 Verrucomicrobia bacterium UBA6015 | reverse complement strand
AAGCGCAAGATTAGCGTTCATTCCCCCATCCCGCATCGCGCCCCCCTGCCCCCTCGCAAAGCGTAGCCCGTATTGTCATCGCAAACGAACAAATGCCGCACGAAATTGCATGGCAAGGCCCGGAAGTTCATCGGCGGACAGATAATCGGCCAACTCGGCTGCCACGTCCGCATCCGTCAGGTGCGATACTTGTTCCCGTATAAAATCACAGAATTCATGTACTGTGGTTCCCTTGAAGCGCATATCCGCATCCACCAACCTTGAGTAAACCGGCCTTTTCAGTCGCTTCTGAAGCGTCTCCTGATCTGGCAGGACGCCCATCTGGAGAAAGAACCAGGCATCGTAAATATCACGGATGAGACGCCGCTCATTCCAGGCCGCCAGCTTGTTGGCCAAGGCCACAGAGTGTTCAACGACCAGCACCATTCGCGGAGGCAGGCCAAACGGTCGCGCAACCAGCCGGGTTGATGCAAGGCTTGTAGCGGCGGCCATGGCCACCTTCGCCTCAACTTGTACCGTCGCCTCCCCCACCGTAATCACTGCACGCAAACACTTGGAGTTGATGGTATAGCTGACCTTGGCACCAGGAATCCCCGACAAACAGGAATAAATAGCCTCCGCGACATCCTTTTTTGATCGATACGGAACAAAAAGATAGTCCAAATCGTTGGTAAAACGCGGGGAGCCCAGCACCCGCAACACCATGCCGCCCCGCAAGACCGCGTGCCTTGGAAATTGCCGGGCAAACGCATCCAGCACACATGCAATCAACGCATCCTGTGATCTTACCATCGCGCCCCCCATATCCGCATGAAATCACTCACAAAGCGGCGGTCATAGAACGACAGATAGTGGTCAATGCGCTGACGATCCAAATCGGCAACATTCACATCCGTAGCCGGATCAAACGAAAACCGCCGTCCACGATAAGCATAGTAGCAGACATCCAAAAATGCCTTTTCCGGAGTTGCGCAGCGCATCCCGTTGATCACATCAAATCCAAAATAAAGATGCGCGGAGATACTGAGATGTTCAATCGTACCCAAGGCGCACTGATAGATGCGCGGACGACCGATTTTCACGGCTTGTACTCTTTTTGCAGGAATCGACCCAATGATGGAAGCCTGCGCAAGAACGGTTCCCGTCGATAGGTAGGCGTCAGGTTCGATCCGACAACTGATCACCCGCAAGTCAGCATCCGGCATGGCATAAAGCCCTGACTTGACCTTGACAAGGATGCCGTCCCGCACGAGCGATGCGACCCGCTTGTACAATGCAGCTTCCGATCGGTCCCCTATCACCACACGCAGATCCGCAAGCGTAAAAACGCCGTCAAGCTCACGCGCCCAATGCTCAAGCAAACGATAAGAAACAAGGTTCATGAACGCATACTATAATATTATTATAGTTTATGTCAACCTATAGGAACCGGTAATTCCATAATGCGCCGGGAATTGATAATACGCCATCCTTGACGTTCCGCATCCAGAACAATTCCTCTGGCTTTGGCCAGCCGGTAGGCCGTGTATGTCTTCAGATAGTCTAACAGGGAATTTCTCGTGCCCGGCGGAATATCCTTCCGAAGGCGTATGATGTTGATAAACGGCGAAATCCCAAGTTCCCTGCCGTCGGATTGGTAGACACCGATCCAGCAGCATCTTGACGATGCCAGAGCGCATGAACGGCCCCTTCCAATCCGAATCCCTCTCGACAGCGAGTGGAGGCGCAACAAACAGCACATCCCCCCCTTCAGTCAGGCTCGGGGAAGCCAAGCCCTCCATGAGCGTATCTACCGCCTTGCGTTGCCGATCCCCAGACAGGGAATCAATCACCGCTGAAATCAAATCCGGGTAGTAATTCATAAACTCCGCGCAACGGCATTCGATTCTGCCCAGCCCTTCAGCAAGGCGTCCATGTACCATCGGTATAGGAACAGGGAATCAACCCGGACGGCAACCCCCTTATCCTCATGCATGTTATCGCCCAGTAGGCGGCAAGGAAGACAAAGACTAAAGCAGTTGCAGCCATACTCATCATAGTCCCAGCTTTCGTCGGGAGCCTCTTTCTCGATCACTGGCAATTGAATGCCTGCTTCCTCAAAAATCCGGTGTGGAAACCCCGCAATGAGCTTCTCCGCCTCGTTGATAAAAACGTTTTCGATGGTAATGGGATAATCCCCATAGGCTTCTTCTGTCAAATCCATGACGCAAATGAATGCCAGACCAGCGCGAAGGTTCTGCGCCTCAAGCCATGCAACGGTTTGGACCGCCCCGAGGGAATCGAATTCCTCATCCCCGGTGAATGCAACCAGAACCTGGGGAGGCAGCCCGCCCTGCATCAGCAAATCCACGAGAATCGCATTGCACAGGGCGTTGTCATAAGTTCCCCGGATTTCCTCATAGACCTTCGAATCATCCGCAGGACTATCGGAAAAGTACATATTATACACCGAATCAATATGGCACGAGACCAGACAGCAGGGATGACTCGCATCAAAATGGTTATGCCGGTAGATCTTGGCCAGGGGCTTATCGCCAAAGAGAACATAATTATATGATTTCGAGAGCGACTGCTGGATCAAATGAAGACGCGTCAAATTGGTAAACACAGCCCCGTCGTCCGTCGATGGTACAGTAAGGCGGTCAATCATCCGGCACAGCCCTAGTACGTCTGGCGACAACATCGGTGGATTTATAGACATGAGTATCGACGCTCCCTTCTGTTTCAGCCGTCCCGACGACACCGGCCGCCTAAGTTTTAAACACCATACCATATGCACTTTTCAAGCCAAGCCAATAATGTGTCATAGTAGAGAATTGCTGCCACCTGCCCATCGAGGACCAACCGCCAGGGGATATCACAATTGTTCACAATTCTGCCATAATGTTGACACATTCTTGTGATATGTTGACACCCATGCTAGATATGCAAAGACATGACCGTCCACTACTCGGACCGGACGGCCGAGCGCATCCGCAAACCCCTAAGAACCACCGACCGGGAAGAAGCACGGCGTCGCCGGGACGGGGAATTCTGTCGGATCTATCCGGATTGGCGCAAGCAGACAACCGCAGCACCACACTTGACCGCGGCAAACGATAAGCGAAATTAGCGTCTACGCAATTTTTGTCGAATACAGCCACCCACCCCTGCGTGAACGGATCTGAGCCCTGCACCACGCACTCGGCGGCAGGAGCAGAAAACATCGATTGACAAAAAGCAGGGTAAAGATAGAACATGAAACAGGCAGGAAGGAAATTCCCTATTTTTACGATCAATAAAAAAGCAGTAGAGCCACGATTCAGGGCGGTCATTTTCGACATGGACGGAACCATCACCGAGCCCGTGTTTGACTTCGAGGCAATTGACCGCGAGATTCTCGAGGC
>DIZZ01000254.1:5461-8909 GCA_002428045.1 Verrucomicrobia bacterium UBA6015 | reverse complement strand
ACGGAGCCCCGGGTGGTCGGCTTACCTATAACTTCACCATGAACCACTGTCCTTAGTCCAGCAGCCCGGTGCTGGCGGCTTCGCGATAGGTCTCGCGCAGTCCGGTGGCGAGGTCTGTCGCAGGCTTCCAGCCGAGGCTGGCGATGCGCGAGATATCGAGGCATTTGCGTGGCGTGCCATCGGGCATCGAGGTGTCAAAACAGAGGTTTCCCTTGAAGCCAACGACCTCGGCGATCAGCTCGGCCAGCTCGCGGATGGTGACATCGGTGCCGGTGCCGATATTGGCGATATCGGGCGGATTTTCGGCTTCCAGCAGGACCAGCAGTGCCCTGGCTAGATCATCCACATGTAAAAATTCGCGACGAACATTCCCCGTGCCCCAGACCGTCACGGTGTCGGCATGCGTCACGAGGGCATGATGGAACTTGCGCAGCAGGCCGGGGATCACATGGCTGTAGGTGGGGTGATAATGATCCTTCGGTCCATAGAGGTTGGTTGGCATGGCACTATGATACACCAGTTTTTCCTGCTGGCGGATATACTGGCAGTACTTCAGCGAGGCGATCTTGGCGATGGCGTAGGCTTCGTTGGTCGTCTCCAGCGGACTGCCGAGCAAGGCGGTCTCTGGAATCGGTTGCGGGGCGTGGCGGGGATAGATGCAGGAACTGCCGAGATACAGCAAGCGGGGCGTCCGGTAGCGGCGGGCCGCATCAATCACATTGAACGAGACGGAAATGTTCTCGGACATGAAATCGGCAGGGAACGTACGGTTGGCGATAATCCCCCCCACGCGGGCCGCGCAATGGATGACCGCATCCGGTTGCTCCGTGGCAAACAGGGCGTTGACGGCGGCAGCATCCTGCAGGTCCAGTTCCTGGCGCGAGCGCAGTAGCAGGGTATAGCCCCCTTGCGCTTCGGCAGCGCGTACCACGGCGGCACCAACCATTCCACGATGTCCGGATACAAACAGCTTCTTCATGGGCGCTCCTCCTTGTTTTGTTGACTGTAAAGCATGGCCTTCTCATGGCGGGCCAGGTTCAGGTCGGCCTCGATCATGAGGCGGACCAAGTCCTTGAAGGTGACCGACGGTTTCCAGCCCATCCGTTTTTTCGCCTTGGTGTAGTCGCCGATCAGCAGGTCGACTTCGGCGGGGCGTTGGTAACGGGGATCGAACGCGACGAATTCCTGCCAATCCAGATCCAGGATCCCGAAGGCTTCACTGATGAATTCCCGGACCGAGTGCGCTTCGTGGGTCGCGATGACATAATCATCCGGGGTGTCCTGCTGCAGCATCAGCCACATCGCCCTGACATAGTCGGGGGCATAGCCCCAGTCGCGGCGTGCATCAAGATTGCCCAGGAACAGTTTTTCCTGGAGGCCGAGCTTGATCCGGGTGGCAGCACGGGTGATCTTGCGGGTGACGAAGGTCTCGCCCCGCCGCGGGGATTCATGGTTGAACAGGATCCCGTTGCTGGTATGCATGGCGTAGGATTCGCGGTAATTGACCGTCAGGTAGTAGGCATAAGCCTTGGCACAGGCATAGGGACTGCGGGGATAGAAGGGGGTCTTCTCCGTCTGCGGCACCTGCTGTACGAGCCCGAACATCTCCGAGGACGAGGCCTGATAGAATCGCGCATCCTTCAGGCCCACTTTCCGCAGCGACTCCAGGATACGGATCGTTCCAAGGCCGGTTACATCCCCGGTATATTCCGGGGTATCAAAGGAAATGCGCACATGACTTTGCGCCGCCAGGTGGTAGATTTCCTCCGGTTTCAGGTCGTAAAGCAGGCTGCTGATCTGCGAGGAGTCGGTGACATCCCCGTAATGCAGGAAAAGTCGTGTACCATGGATATGCGGATCCTGATAGAGATGGTCGATGCGCTCGGTGTTGAAACTCGATGCGCGCCGGATGATCCCATGGACCTCATAGCTTTTCTCAAGCAGGAGTTCCGTGAGGTACGATCCATCCTGCCCGGTAATACCGGTAATCAGTGCTTTTTTCATATCGCCACCATCCTAGCCAATTTATGGTTGCATCGGAATACGATAAATCGTAAAAATTAATTATGAAAAAGCGAAAATCAGGGCGTCCACTGGTTGTGTTCGGATTTGGAGGGAGCCTTCAGGATGATCTGGAGCGTCACCAAGGCGTGATGCGCGTGGCGAATCGAGCCGGGTGGCAGGTGTTGGTACTGCAGGAGCATTTTGAACAGCAGTTGCGCAACCTCTTGTCGGCTGGCAGCGTGGACGGGATCATCGGCGAATTTATCAGCGAAACCTGGCTTGGTAGCCTGCCGACCGGAGTGGCCCTCGTGCATGTGGGACAGCACGCACTTCCAGGGGCAGCCAGCTCGGTGATGTTTGATCCGGGGCGGATTGGTCAGATGGGGTGTGCCCATCTGCTGGAGTCCGGCTACGACCGCATCACCCTTTACACGCCGAGCCGTTCGGATGTCTATGATCCAGCCTACGCTGAGGCTTTCATCGGGGGGGCGAAGGACGGACAGGCGGCTCTGATCCAGGGGCCATCCGAGCTTTCGCAGCGGCTGGCGGAACTGGAGGTTCCGACCGGCATCTTCTGTCTGTCTGATTACGACGCGCGCCGGGTGATCAAGGAGGCCCGCCGCATGGCCGTGCCGATCCCTGAAAAACTGGGCGTTCTCGGGGTCGGCAACCGGCTTTGGGACAGTATCGCGGCCGACGTAGAGATCAGCTCGATTCCACTGGCGCAGGATGAATTGGGGGTACAGGCCGCGCTGCTGCTGCGGGAACAGATGGACGGGGCACCGGCGCGTTCGCTAACCCTCTTGCCGCTGCCTGTCCTGGCGAGGGAGAGTACCCTGCGACAGGGGGGGCACCACGGACTGCTAGTCCGCAGGGTTGAGGCGGTCTTTCGCGAAAACCTGGCCATGCCCTTCTCGATCAAGACGCTTTGCCGTCGGATGGGGTTCTCCCAGCGTACCCTGGAGTTGGCCTTTCGCAACGACAGGCACCTCGCACCTTACCAGCGCTTGCTGGACATGCGCATGGAGGAAAGCCGTCGCCTGCTGCAAGAGACGGACCACCGCGTAAACCAGATCGGCGAACAGGTGGGGTATCCCGACCCACAGCAGTTCAGCGCCTTCTTCCGATCCCGCCAAGGCACCAGCCCCAGCACCTACCGTGCAATGAACAACAGAACCGCCTTTTGAAGCGATCACGGCAGCAGGGGAGCGTGCCCGTTCCAGTAAATATCCAGGGGATACGGAGCGGCGCCTTCAAAAAAGAAAACCGACCAATGTTCAAACGTCAGGCTATGCTGATACATACCTGCCGGTAAATGCAAATCAAAAAAACGAGCGGTTTCATCGGCCAGTGCACGCTCCACCACCACCGCCAGCGCAGGGGTCACGGCAAGACAACGGTCGATCGTCGCCGCTGGATTGCGGGGGTTGAAGGGCGGATACAC
>DIZZ01000254.1:1298-5418 GCA_002428045.1 Verrucomicrobia bacterium UBA6015 | reverse complement strand
GCCGTGAACGAACAACCTGCCTTGTTTATCGCCGCCGCGATCTGGCGGAAGTCCTCGTCCTCAATCGCCTTCCCCTCCCCTTCCCGCTCGAACACATAAATCTCGCTGATATGTCGTTCCCGCTCGAATGCCGCCACGTCAATTCTCAAGTATCGTCCGTCTACCGGAGCAAACCGGCATTCCTGACGGGTTAAAAACCCTTTGAAATAAACGCGAGACCCGGCGATGTAGGATTCCGAGAAACGCGAATCGATTGCCTGCACAACAGAATAATCAACGCCATTGCTTGAGATGCTGACGGTATAGGAACTCGGCAACCGATCAAAATTAGTTGTTGTCAACCAATACCCGTCAACGGTTCTGGATGCACCGAGATCAACAGACAACCGGAACGAATTCCCGTCCTGCGATTCCACGACCGAGGAGTGTCGGCGGTCCAGCAGCAAGGCTCCAGAGCCTTTCGTCGTACCGTGCGTATCGACCGATAAGTCACTTGGAGGAATGCTGCGTCGCTGCCGACGAGGAACGCGAATGCCATACAGAAAAGAGCGATTCGGATGCTCATCGATAACATAATCGAAAATCTCCATTGCTTGAAGCGAGCCTTCCACATAAGCGCGATGCTGCGTATTAAACATAAAACCAGCAGTGGGATCCCGATGCCACGCTTCCGTATAGCGCAACACGCGATCATCGTAAGGCGATACAAAATAAGGCGCGCCCTTGGCATAGAAGCTGAATGTCAAGCCATCGTAACTCTCGGTCAACCCGCCAATGATCATCGCGCCGGGCAGCCCTGCCTGGCGCGCACTCTCAATCAGCGCCATCCGGGATTGCATGGTGAGTTTCTTACCCGCAGCGCCCTCCAAGCCCATGCGGACGATATGAAACCCGTTATACAGCACCCACAACGAAAGGATCGAGCCAGCCACCACTCGTCCCGCACGACGTTTTAATCCGAAGCCCGCCCCCATAACCGCCCCCAGCAGCATCATCTGAACCGGTATCAGATAGCGAGGAGCCCCCGTCGCCGCCATGCGGTGAGGCAGGTAGATCACCATAAAGATCACGCTGAACAACAACGGGATGCACATCTTCAGCCGCAGCGACCAGCCCGACTGCTGCTTGACTCTCCACCCCGCCAGGACCAGCCCCGCCAACACCAAGAGGGGCACGCCAACCCGCGATACCAGCGATGTGGATGCAGGCCAGTAGATCAATTGGGGCAAACACCGCGCCAGCAGGATCCGCACATTCCCCTGCAGGAACGACAGCCCCGCCCCGCCCATCATCATCCCGTCGCCAACAGGCGGCACCAACACATAGGGGAGGAGTCCCAGTGTCGCCAGGCATCCGGCAACTACATACATCCCGGCCAGTCGCCCATCAAAACGGCGCCGTATCCACAGCACAACCAGCAGGACAGCACTGGTGATCAGATAGGGAGCCACCTGCAAGTTCACCCAGACAGCAACACCGGCACTGGCCCCGATCCCCAGCAGATGCCCCCACTCCGCCCGCCGCGAAAGCGGACGGAAAAGCATCCGCACGGACAACGCCAGTGCCAGCGTGCCAAGCATCAAATACTCGGGATAACCGCCATAAGCCCCCAGCGAAAACCAGATCGGGAACCACCCGGCAACGGCAGTGCATAACGCGGCGGCCAGCCCAGCTCGGTGATCAAACAGCTCGTGGAACAGAAAATACATGCTGGCGATCCAGCCCAGCGCGAAAAGGATCGGAGCCAGGGTCAGCGTCTCGGGGCTGGCACCGAAGAGTGAGAACATCAGCGAGGCCACATACGCCTCCAGTGCCCCCATGTACGACTGGCCGTAATAAAATAGAGGACGGGCACCTTTCATGATGTCAAGCGCCATCACCCCCACCGTCGAGGTATCACTGGGCGACGTATAAACCTGCAAGGCTAGATACAACCGGGTGAGAAACCCCAGCAGTATTATTCCCGGCAGCAGCATTCTACGCATCATATTCATAGCCACAGAGTTCCAAATCCCCATCCAGACGAGGCATCAATCCCGAAGCAAAAAAAAGTTCCGGGGTGAAAAAAACACCCCGGAACTTTATCTAAACCATCACACAAGTCAACCGATCAATCCCAGCGATTCGCACCACTCGGAATGAAATACGGCTTCGGCAACGTTCCGTTATTGAAAATAAAGACTGTATAAACACTATTACCGAACCCGGCACCCTGCCTTCTAGCATAACAGCGCCAGCGAGTGCGCTCATAGTCCATGAACGGTCCCATCCGCTCAATAACATCTGTCCCCGCAGGGTCACGTGCTATTACAACATGGGATAGCCCCGCTTCTTTAGGATACAACACCACCAGATTACCTCCTCCTGATTCCCCGACCGGCTTCCACAAGAAGCCCCCCGCTCCATCCATCACTCCGCTCGACTTCGGCATCACAATCGGCTGATGCGCTGTTGACGCCTGCCGCATCGTTGGGGCACCCACGGCTTTGGCCCCCTTGTAGCCGAATTTCATTTGCTTTCCGCCCGCCGTGCTCATACCAATCAGCCATGTCCCGTCGTTATATACCGCAATGTCATCCTTGCCATCGCCATCAAAATCACAGCCACCCACAGGCGAACCGACGCCATTATCAATCAGCAGCGGATCGTTCTTGCCCTTGATGTACCAATTGCCCTTTTTCGTTGTAGAATTATACCAATAAACAGCCGCTTGCATAAAGCTTGTTCCCAAATAGTAGCCAGGCACTGGATGAGCGCCCGACGGCCCATAAGCGAAGGTGCTTATCGCTTGACTGGCAGAATCGTAAATGGCCCACTTCATTTGTTTAGCGGCTACATCGTCCCAGACGATAACCAAATCATCCTTGCGATCCCCAACGAAGTTGCCAGCAAGGGGGTACCCCCCATCGAAGCCAAAGCTCACTTGGCGATACCCAGCCCTAGACTGCAGGATGTACCACACGCCCTTGGCAAAAACTGCCAAATCCGTCTTTCCATCCCCGTCAAAATCGCCAGGCACGGACTTCGCCCCACTGAAACCAAACCTCGCTCGGCGCGACCAGAGTGGTTCATTTCTCGCTTGAACATCCCACACGCCAGCATTGAAGACCCCCAGATCAGACGCCTGTCCCCCTTCGTAGACGCCTGGCGCAAGCTGCGAATCCTTATTGCCCAGAACCTTGCTAAAATAATTTGCCCCATTATACTCGGTCGCAAACCAAGTACCATTTTCAAAAACAGCCAGCTCCGATCGTCCGTTACCGTCAAAGTCAATCTTTGCCGGACGCGGAATGGCGAACGCACTACTAGCCAGCAGCGCGGTCCCAGCCAACATGATCCCATATCTACTTGCTGCCATAGCGACACCTCTCTTCCTGTACTCTCCGCCGCCCACCTGCGTAGGACCCTTCCTGCAAGCTATACAAAGCAACAGACGTATAAATCATACTTTACCAGATCAATCATCAATTTGCAAATTCATTTTTGATTGACTCCTCGTTTTTTTCACGGGTGTGCGTTTTTCGGAGCTGGGAGCAAAACCCTAAGAGGGCAATTCGTCAAATGTCACGGTCGCCACTAGGCTCGCAACAGATACCCATAGCCACAACTCAAAATCACTTTTCTCCCGCGATCTCAAGCCCCGAATAAAAAAAATCCGGGGTGGATTACCCACCCCGGAACTTTATGCAAAACGACCACCCCAGTCAGCCGATCAATCCCAGCGATTCGCCCCGGTCGGAATATGATACGGCTTAGGAAGCCTTCCATTTTTGAAAAAGGCAACGACATAAACATTGTTACCAAATCCGGCTCCACTGAATTTATGGGAATAATACCGGCGACGTGCGGTGCCCTCGTAGTAGGCGCGATCAACCAACTGATCGATCACCTGCGTTCCCGCCGGATCACGCGATACCACAATTTTGGAAATCGTCGACCAGGGATCAACGGAGGTCGGCCATATGACAACAAGCAAACCGCCGTTCTCGGCGACCGGTTTCCAGAGGAAACCACCCTCGCCATCAACCACACCCGGCCCCTTCGGTTCAATAATCGGCTGATGCTCTGCAGAGGGTTGCCTCATCGTCAATGCCCCCACCGCTTTCGCACCCTTGTACCC
>DIZZ01000254.1:0-1243 GCA_002428045.1 Verrucomicrobia bacterium UBA6015 | reverse complement strand
ATCGCCATCAAAATCACAGCCACCAACAGGAGAACCAACGCCATTATCGATCACCAATGGATCGGTTTTGCCCTTAATGTACCAATACCCTTTTTTCGCTATAGAATCATACCAATAGACTGCAGCTTGCGTAGCGGCTGTGCCAAAATAGCGTCCGGGTACCGGATTAGCGCCTATCGGCCCATACGCGAAGGTGCTAATGTTACTAGAGGAATAGTAAATGGCCCACTTCATTTGCTTTGCCGTAAGGTCATCCCAGACAATAACCAAATCATCCTTGCCATCCCCATTGAAGTCACCCGTCATCGGATAGCCCCCGCTAAAACCGAAGGATACCTGACGATACCCAGCCGTGGACTGCATGATATACCACACGCCCTTGGCATATACCGCCAAATCGATAACGCCGTCACCATCATAATCACCAGGGACAGCGGTCGATCCAATGAAACCAAACTTCGCGCGTCGAGTCCAGAGCGACTCGTTTCTCGCTTGAACATCCCACACCCCCGACTTGAAGATGCACAGATCCGAGACCACGCCCTCCCTGAATACACCTGGTACAAGCTGCGAATCCTTGTCGCCTAAAACCTTGGTAAAATAATTCGCCCCGTTATACTCCGTAGCAAACCAAGTGCCATTCTCAAAAACAGCCAGATCTGATCGTCCGTTACCGTTAAAATCAAACTTTGCAGGACGAGAGATACGTGCGTTGACATTCCCAATGGATGACACCAACGCTGCCCCAATCAACATGATTCCATATTTACTTGCCACCACAGCGACACCTCCCCTTTTCTTCAGTCTTTCCACACATCAGTTATCAAACGACTACCGCACACTTACTGTACTAGTCCCCATGCAGCCGAACGTCATTGCATTTACGTTAGCACAGCTCATGCCAACCAGCCATGCGCTATCATTGACAACTAACCACGCAAACCACCTTTTCATGAATTTACCAGAATACAAATCTTCTTGCAAACCCATTTTTTGATCGACTATCGTTTTTTTTCATTTAGGTTCTTCGTGAACCATTTGGACAAACAAGGAGACGGCATGAGCAAGGTTGAGAACACGAAGACGAGGCGCCCGGAATCAAGACCCGCCGGAGAGAGTGTTTTATGGGCGGAGCCACGATTGGATTTGTCACCTGCGGATTGCTACTTCTACCACACCATCAATGCCCCGGGCATGGGTGAAATCAAGGGGGACTGGCTGATCAGTGATGTGGATCGCTACA
>DIZZ01000096.1:409-5786 GCA_002428045.1 Verrucomicrobia bacterium UBA6015 | reverse complement strand
GGTCTGCAGCAGTTGCCGTTGCGGGGGCTGGCGGGAGCGGATCCGGTGCAACTCAGCGCCCTCGTGCGTCTACAGGGCGCAAACGGCGAAAAACGGGTGCTGTTCTTCGGTTCCGCAGGCGGTGGCGAGCGTATCCAGGTTAATGGGGAAGATATCGTGATCGTGACCTCCCAGTCCCCGCTCGGACGTGCCGTTCTCGGGAAAACGGCGGGCGAGCAATTCACTATCAGCCTGGCTGGCAGCATCCAGGTATTTACAATCATGTCGGTGGCGTAGCATTTGAAAGGACGTTTTCTGATGAATAGTTTTGAGCGTGCCGCCAGCCATGCGCTGGTTCGTGAATCGCCTGCCGTGAATTTCTTCGAGGGCGCCCTGTTGGGGAATGGTGGCATGGGGGCGGTGGTGTGTGTGCGTCCCGATGCGGTGATGATCCATTTCGGGCACAACAATGCCTGGGATATCCGTCTGGCCGAGAACAATAAGGATAAGATCGGTACGTTCAAGGAGATATTCGAGAAGGTCAAGGCGATTCCCGAATCCCATAAACTCCTCACGGATGATCCCTGGTATGCGGAGTATCTCAAGATCGCCGCCGAAAATTACCGCAAGCCTTATCCGCGTCCGTTCCCCTGCGGTACCCTGGTGCTCGGGTTCGACCGTCGTCATGTGGAATCGCTGGGCTATCATCTGAATATTGCTGACGGGATGTGCAGGGTCAACCTGCTGGTCGGTGGTGTGCCCTGTTTTCTGGATGTGTTCTGCGAGATGGCGGCGGACCGGCTCTGGCTTAGCACGGTAGATGCGGCAGGGAACCCCGTGGAATCGCCGTTCAATCGGGTTAAACTGGTTCCTGATGCCGAAACGCCTGCGGATCTGCCCTCCTTTTCAGGCCAGGTCTTGGACGCCGAGGGACGCTTGTCGTTCCGGCAGGTATTGCCCCGCCTGGAGCCGGTGGATGGGAAACCCGGTGCCGCGCATCCCGCCGATAAGGCGTTCCGGTTGCAGGTCCGTTTATCAGTAGTGTTAACGATGGCCAGTCGGCTGAGGGTAAACGGAACCTGGGGTGAGATGGGGCCGCTGGAGCGCCGGATCGCCTCGCCTGAGCCCTTCGCGTCCGTGGTGCAGATTGATGAAGGCCTGGCCAGCACGGTCCCGGAACAAACGCAAGCGGCCATTCCAGAGCCAGTGCAGGCGGGCTTTGCCGCCGCGAGGTCCTCTGCCGCCGCGAGCTGGAAGGATTACTGGTCGCGTTCAGGAGTGGCCCTGGGCGATGCGGAGCTTGAACGGTGCTGGTACCGCAATCTCTATTTCCTGAATTGTGCGGTGCGCGAAGGGGTGACCTGTCCGGGGCTCTTTGCGAACTGGAGTTACGGGAAGATCGGCACGCCGTGGCATGGCGATTACCATATGAATTACAACACCCAGCAGCCCTTCTGGGTGACGTTTTCATCGAACCATGTCGAGAAGCATCTACCTTATGTGGCGATGGTACATCATCTGCTTCCATCAAGTATGGCCTGGGCGAAGGACTATTACCAGATGCGCGGGGCGTTCTTCCCCCATAGTGCCTATCCGGTTGAGATGACGATGAACTCCTATCCGGTACCCACCTGGGGCTGGGAGGTCTTCGAGACGCCCTGGACCGTGCAGAGTCTGTGGTGGCATTACACCTATACCCTGGATCGTGACTTCCTGGAGCAACAGGCGTTTGAGCCCATCCGGCAGGCAACGCGGTTCATGATCGACTACATGACCCGTCCGGAGGCGCATGGCCCGGCGTGGGGGGATGACCGCTATCACATCTTCCCCACCGTGCCGCCTGAGCTTTACGGCCTGATGCCGGGCTTCAAGCGCAATGCGGATGGATTATCGGATCTGACGTTGACCAAATTCTTGTTCAATGCCTTTGTCGAGGCCTGCCGGGTGCTGGATCGGGAGGCGGATGAGCAGGAGACGCTGCAGGCGATCCAGACGATCCTGGCACATTATCCCGACTATCCCACGGCGGACACGGACATGGGGCGGACCTTTGTCAGCGTACGGGATGAAGCGCCAGGCATTGTTTATAACTGCCCAGCCAACACCGTTACCGTCTTTCCTGGCGAGGAGCACGGATTGCACTCCGGCGAGGAGGATTACGCCCTGGCGCTGAACTCCTACCGGCATCAGCAGAATGAAGGCGGTAATGAGCTGGTTTTCCTGAACCTGCAGGCGGTCCGGTTAGGCGTACTGGATCTGGAGCGGTTCAAGCGCCAAGTGGGGTACTGTTGTTTGCCGAACGGAGCCTGTACCGATAAGGTGCTGCAGACCGGGGGACGCTACCAGGATACGACCAAGTTCGACTGGATGGGGGTGCATGGGATATGGTTCGAGAATTTCGCGCTGCCGGTTGTGATCAACGAGTGCCTGATGCAGAGTTATACCGGGATTATCCGACTCTTTCCAAACTGGCCGGCCGGGTGCGATGCTCAGTTCACGACCTTGCGGGCGGTCGGCGCCTTTCTCGTGTCCTGCGAACGCAAGGCGGGGGAGATCCGGTCCCTGGTGATTCATAGCGAAAAGGGAGGCTCCTGCCGACTCTATTCCCCCTGGTCCGATGCATCGGTCAAGGTCTTGCAGGGTAAAACGGAGGTCAAGGTGACCGCCCAAGGCGACGTAATCGCCTTCGATACGAACCCCGGAGCCACCTACCTTGTGAGTGCCGTGTGCGGCTCGGCATAGCCTCGCCCCCGGTTGGAGGCCGATGAAGCCTCTCAGAGAAGGTCGGCGATATAGCTGTCCTTGGCACGGATCTCATCCATGGTCAGCCCCTCCAGTTCATGGGGGAAGACGATCCAGCGATCCGTGCGGCGCAGGAAGTAGTCGGGCCGGATATCGGTGATGTTCGAGGATTCCTTGTAGTAGAGGGTGGCGATGCGCAGTTCACTGATGCGGGGCGTAAGTTCTGCGGCGACCTTCTTCATCGTGCAGCCGGAGTCGAAGATATCATCCACCACAAGTACGCGGCTTTGCAGGGTGATATGTTCCAGCAGCCGGTCGAAGTGCTCCAGCACCGGTTCGCCGCGAGCCTCGATTCCGGTATAGGATTCGGCCTTGATGGCGGTATGGTAGGTCTTGATGCCCTTGTACAACAGGAATTCATGGATCACAATCCCGATCGGGGTTCCCCCGCGCCACAGGACAACCAGCACATCCGGAACAAATCCCGAATCAAAAATCATCCGGGCCAAGGCAAATGAATCCCGGACCTGGTCATCCGCCCTGATAAACAGCTTTTCCGCCATCTTTCTCCTTATATTCCAACCTTGGTGATCACATCGTTCAGATCCCCATCAAACCCTGCTTGCTTGAGCAGGTCAATGTGATATGCAAAATCGCCGATTTCCGACAGGTTATGCGCATCGCTAGCAAGGGTGAACTTGACGCCCATATTCAGGCAGATGTTGACAAACTCGACGGGGGGCAGATTCGTGTGGAAATTCAGCTCGGCGGCGACGTTGTACTGTTTGAGCAGCTTGGCCGTTGGCAGGAAGAGTTCTTCCGGTACCGGCAGGTTGCTTCGGCGGTATACGCGGAATGGATGGGCGAGTGAAACGACGCCCTGCTGCAGTGTCTTTTCCACCATGAAGAGGAAGTCGTTGTGAATGAGGTGCGCCTGTGCGGAATCCTTCAGTACCTGCGGCAACCCATGCAAGGCACCCACGATGTGTGCGAAATGGCTCCGGTCATCCGGCGAAATCAACAGGTTCCCGCGATAGTCGCAATCGGCCTCCAAGCCAAAACGGACGGTATCCTCCTCGAAGGCCGCCTTGAGCGCTAGATAGTCCGTCATGCGGTTCTCTTCCGGCACAGCGCTGGCCATGCCTTGCTGCAGACAGTGCTTTTTCCAGTATTTCTCAGGGTTGAAGTAGAGCTGCCCGGAATGCTCTGTCATGCAGATGCCAGCGAGGCCAAAATCCTTGGCCAGGGTGATCATGGTCGCGACATCCATATTCTCGCTGCAGTAGGCCATTTGCGTGTGCATGTGGGTATCCACGAGACGCAGTTGTCTTGGCATCGCCAGTCCAGCCCGCCTGGTTTCGGCGTGGCCCTGCGCATCGAGTTCGATCATTGTGTAGTAGAAGGGGGCTTCGCAAAGTGCCGGTGCATTCACAAACAGGATGTTACCTTCGCGTAGATCCTCGACACCCCGGTGATGATGACCGCTGACCGAAAGTGCCACGCCAGTTTCTTTCATGACACGGATGATATCCGGTGCATTCGTTAGATTGTGTGGTGCGTAAGCTCGCTCCGGCGGGAACAGGCAGACGTGCTGAAGCGATACAATCGGTCCATTGAATCCGTGCCGGGCAAGCTTGAGGCGGTTGATATCCTGCTGGCTGCGCCTCGCATTGTAACCCGGCTGCGGCTCATCCAGAAAGGGAAGGAAGCGTACACCGCCGAATTCGGCAATGTCCTCCGGCCGCTCAAACACCTTGTAGAACGTGCCTGTATCGCCATCGTGGTTGCCGGGAATGACCATCGTGGGTGTTTTGAGCTTGTCGATAATCCGCTTGAGCATTGCCAGGCGTTCTCCGGCATCGACCTGATCGCCATCATTCAGCAGGTCGCCGAGCACCAGGACAACATCCGGTTGTTCTAGTGCATTCAAACGACGGACCACCCTTTCCAGGAGAATCGGAGCCATCTCGCAGCGGCGCGCGCCAACCGCCGAATCACCGTCGTGGATGTCATTCAGCAATGCAATTTTCATGTCTACCCTTCATGTCGGGGATCCAATGACAACCCTTTCGATGGCCTGGTTTAGCGTTGGAAGAATACCATGGTCATCGGGGGGATNNGGGGATGCTGCCTTCCTTTAGCTGTTCCCCGGAAACAATCCGGCCATCCGTGAACCGGTAGTAGGTGGTCGGTGCATTCCACTTTGTCCCGCAGATTTCAAAGGGACTGCGCTTGGCGGTAACGTAGCCGCCATGGAGATATCCCACCATCACCCGGGTGCCAACGGGCAACGCCTCGACTTCCGCCCTGGTCATCTCATTGCCCTGCCGAACCTTCCCGTTGGTCAGGAAGTAGATCGTCGTGGCCTCCAGGATCTCATCGCCAGCCACATCGGACGCGGCATTTCCAACGGCACTGGGGGCGACCTTTTCCACGGCCCCGGCGGCNNCCTTGACCCCTGCAGTGATCGTCAGGGGTCCATCCTCCTCGTTCTCGCGCTGTTCCTCGGAAAGGATTACGCGAGTGCCTGCCGGAATCGACTTCCAGTTGGTAATCTCATCCCCGCGTTTCTCGGTGCCGTCCGGGAAACGGTACCGGGTATCGCGACGACGGAACCGGTCACGGGCAATATCCCAGGCACTGCGGTTAGGACCGA
>DIZZ01000096.1:0-380 GCA_002428045.1 Verrucomicrobia bacterium UBA6015 | reverse complement strand
TCCTGGGCGCTTCCGAACAATACCTTGGCAAGATAAGGATCCGCATTGACCAGCCGCCTGGCCTTCACATCCGGATCCGCCGTCGGCTGTTTCTTTAGTCCGAGCTTCTCGCGTAATGTCCGTTTTGCAAAAAACATCCCGCAGCGCTTGCGTCCGCGATGCGACCTCTTGTGCCATTGGTTGGGTGCGCCATAGGCCACCATCGAATGGGGGATGATGTTCTCATCCGGGATCTTGTACATGCCTTTGAGGTTAACCAGCAATTCCCGCAATGCCTTGATCTGAGCCGCATTGATCTCCTTGTTGTGATGTCCGACCACCTCGATGCCAATTGCATAGTCGTCCAGCCCGGTGCGCCCCTCCCACATGCTGCGCCCGGC
>DIZZ01000216.1:22795-34399 GCA_002428045.1 Verrucomicrobia bacterium UBA6015 | reverse complement strand
CGCTGCGTCCGAACGCTCGGCACCCGGAACAATGATCGATGCCACCACCACATCACCCCCCGTGATCGCCCTCAGGCCGGTAGGTAACGTCAAATTCTTGACGCACAGATGGTGCCCGGCTTCCAACGCGGTGACATCCACCGGAATGAATTCCACCATATCGCCAGGCAGGCAGGCCACATCGAGCTCCAGAACCAACTGCTCCAAGACGCAGCCTCCCTTGGTCCCAACCGCCTCGCCCGTCAAATGCAGAGGCAGTTTGACATGGATCGGCTTGTTCATTGAAACTTCCACAAAATCGGCGTGGATGATCGCCCCATGCAGCGGGTCGTGCTGAACAGCCTTGATCAGCACCTTGCCGGCGTCCGCGCCGTCGATCTCAAGATCCATGATCTGATGCTCGCCATGCCGCTTGAGCATGAGCGTGAACGCATGCGCATTGACCTTGATCGAACGATTCCCGGTCTCCCCATACACTTCGGCCGGAATAACCCCCGCGAGGCGTATCCGCCGCGCTTCCGCTGATCCTGCCGCCACCCGCTTCTCCGCCTTCAAAACCATTACTTCTGACATTATTTACAACCCCTCACTCTCTAAACAGCGTCGTCACTGAACGACATTCATGAATCCGCAGCATGGCCTCTCCCAGCAACTCGGAAACCGTAAGCACCGTTACCGGATAGCCCGCCGGATCCACTCGCAACGGGACCGTATCCGTCACCACCAACTCCTGGATAGCCGACTCCTTCAGCCGCTCCAGCCCCTTGTCGGTCAGGGTTGCGTGGCTAACCGCCGCATACACCGCCGACGCCCCTTGTTCCTTGAGCAGCTTGGCCGCCGAACACAACGTTCCCGCCGTCGTGGTCATATCGTCTACCATAATGGCCGTGCATCCGTCAACACTCCCCACCAAGGAATACGCATCCACCTTATCGGCCGACAACCGCTGCTTGGCCACCACGGCCAACCCGCATTCCAGGCTCTGGGCATATGCATAAGCCGCCTTCACCCCGCCGGTATCGGGAGCCACCAGCACGGGTTTCGCAAAATTCTTGGATTTCAAATACTGTACGATCACCGGGAACGCATAAAGGTGATCGACCGGAATATCGAAAAATCCCTGAATCTGCTGGGCATGCAGATCCAAGGTCAGGATGCGGTTCACCCCGGCCGCCACCAGCAGATTCGCCACCAGCTTGGCCGTGATCGGCACCCGCGGCTGATCCTTGCGATCCTGCCTCGCATACCCGTAGTAGGGCAGCACGGCGGTGATCCGCTCGGCTGACGCCCGTTTCATGGCATCCACCATGATCAGCAGTTCCATGATCATCTCATTGGGCGGATAACACAGGGGCTGGACGACAAATACATCCTTGCCCCGGATGTTATCACAGATCTTCACGAAGGTTTCACCATCGGTGAAGCGCTGGATCACCAGGTTTCCCATCGGTATACCGATATAATCAGCGATTTTCATCGCCAATGCCGGATTCGCATTTCCGGCGAAAACCTTCATTTTAGAACTCTCGTTACTACTCACATTCATCCCCTGCCTGCATCGCACCGCCATGGTTGCCCGACCTGGAATCGAACCAGGACAAAGGGCTTCAAAGACCCGTGTGCTACCATTACACAATCGGGCAGCGCTTAGCCCATTTACAGCAAAAAGAGTGTATTTCTACCCTTATCCAACGGTAAAGTCAAGAAAGTCCCGCAAGCTTTTAAGTAATTGTTTTCACGGGTTTGCACCCCTCGCACCCCCGGGGAGTCACCATAACCCCCTCTTTTTTGCAATTTACGTCGCCAGTATCGAGGACGCGTGCTTCCTTGTGCCAACTCGCTTGGGTCGCGCGTCTGGCCTCATAGTCAGAGACGATGTTTCCCTGATAATACGTTTGAAGCGACTCAATATTCCGCGTGCCCTGCCCTGTCTCTGTTACGTTTGTCATAGGGACGTACTCCTGATACTCTCGTTGTTAGCGATTCAAGACGTTCCAACCACCCGTTGAATACTGGACATTTCGACCGCATTTTCTCAATCCCGATGGCTCGTGCGATGGCAACACCATTGCTGGTTTTCTTGAATCGGCTATGGAGACCTTCAATGCGTTTGGATGGCGATGTCTGCGACGAATGGTCAATGGCTTCTGGTTCTCCGCATTCTTCGATAATGGCGTCGATCTTTTCCCGGTCGACACCCAAAGACTTTGCCAGGATTGCAGGCTCGCTAAAGAGAAGTGCTTCGAATTCGTGAATGGAAATATGGGGCACAAAACGCTTGTCTGATCGATATTCTGTGAGATCTGCGTCAATGGCAGCCTGTGTCGCTTGGCAGATGGTAGAAGCAATGTCATTCGGGGAGGAGCCTGGCGTGACGGAATCCAGACCTGGCCAGTCGTGCCCTATGCCGTAGTAATCGACCAACAGCGAAACATACGAATCTTGGCGTTGCTTCAAATGCCGCGCAATATCGTTCTTTACTCGGACGAAACGAACGTCGCCACCCTTCTGTCCGGGCTTCGACAGAATTATTGGAGTTATAAATACGCCTTTTGCTGCAAGGTGCGGGGCCAGAACATCCTTCACAAACAACAGCTCTGTCAGACCTTCGACAATAATGGTCACGGCGAGGGGGTTACTCATGAGTGGGTCCCCCCGCGATCACGTTCTTGGCCCATAACTCGCCAACGGAGTAATCTTCCAGCCAGACCTTGAAATCCTCCTCCTTGAGTCGTTCGAAAGTCGATTGGCCGTCCATACGATTAACAATGATGATATCTTCGATCGCGAAGTGATTAATCAGAGCAGCGGACTGCGTCGCGACGACGACCTGAGTTCGCTTGGCCGCGTCTTGCAGCAACTCAGCCAAAATGGCGATTGCTTGCGGGTGTAGTCCTAGTTCAGGTTCGTCAATAATAATGGTTGAAGGCGGCTTCGGTTGTAGCAGTGCGGTGGCCAGACAAATAAAGCGTATAGAGCCATCTGACAAATGGCTCGGTCTCATCGGGTAGTCTTGAAGTCCCTTTTGCCTCCAGTCGAGCCTGATGTTCTCCTCAGCATTTGGTTTAAGGAAGAAGTCGTCAAAAAACGGGATTACGAGGCGCACAGCGTCAAGTATTTCGGCATAGCTGGACGGGTGCACGGTCTTAAGGGTCAAAAGATAAGGTGCAATATTCGCCGCATCCATGAACAGATGTTCATTATGTCCCTGATCGTGATACCGACGCATTCCTGAGTTGATTCCTGTATCGTGGAAATGATAGATCATCCATGATCGGATAGCCTCATATGTATACCAGGAGGCACCGTGCTGGCTGCCGTGATGCGCCGAATTATCCTTGTCAATCAATAGAGCCGGATTGAAATGCCCACTTCCTAGATTACGTGTTGCTTGATTCGGAAAATAGTGCCGCTGCTCGTTGTTAATCAGAAAAAAACCATCTTCTGTTGGTGCAAGCTCGAAATCGTAGCCGTTGTCCCCAAAGCGCATCTTAATCTCAATTGCCGCCGTCGTTTTTGGGCCGCCGTAAAGGTAAGTGTCGGCTTTTCCGCCAATGAATTGCTTTAGGCCGTCCTGCTTTATCATGGCAAGCAGCATTCGGAAGAACTCGATGAAGTTGCTTTTCCCTGCTCCATTGCCGCCAATCAGCACGTTGAGATTCTTAAGTTCAAAATCTTCAAGTGATCGAATCGACTTGAATCCCTTGATTGTTACTTTGTCCAATGCTGGTTTCATTTCACACATCCTCCACGTCCGACGCTAGGCATATGAAGCCTTTCATCATGAGGCAGGTTTTTCTGTTCTCGTCATATAAGTTGTTCATATATCAATTTGCGAGGCATTCGTCGAGAGCCAAGCAACTTCGCCGGTCTCCGTCATTGCCCCGCACACAATGTCTAATAAGTTCCGCATTCATAATGCATATTGCGATCCCATTCCCAGAGCCATTGCCATGCTCAACAACAATCTCGGACGCCTCGTCAATTCAGAGTGGAGAATGGCGAGATCCTAAGCCCCCTTTTTAAGCCGCTGTGATCTCCGGGGAATTACAGGTATCGAAGCAGTTCTTCGACGAGGAGGTGGACTGTCGTTGCCGGGTTCTGTGCGTGCGGGGATTTCCCAGCCTGCATGCGTAGCGCGTTGTTTGCCCGCACAATAGCTTGTGGCGTGTACCTCATCAAGAGAGTAAACATGTCCGTGGCGTTTTTCTTGTATGGCCGATCAATCCCGCAACAATTCATTATGTGTTTTTCAAGCATTTGCTGATAGGAACTACGTGATAACGGTCCGCCTGTAGTCTCTTGAAAATGTAAGATATACCAGAGTTCAAAAGCCTCGTTGCTCCATGCAGCATGCCAGTGTTGGTCTTGACCTTCGTTTGACTCAGATGGACGATCAAGTGCCGATATCTTGGTGATGGCGTTATCAAAATCGTCGTCCTCAAAGCTGTCCTTATCAAAGACAACCCATATGTGGTAATAAGGGGGCATGCCTGAGGACAGTCGCTCTTTGTTTTTATCGCAAGCTGCTTCTACCAGTCGCAAAGTACTGTATCCTTGTCCCTTTACAGTAATTCTATCCGCCATTTCCCTTGGCAGCATTCGACGGATGCTGTCAAAATAGTTCGGCTCCGTTTTTTCCCCTTCGCAGACGATCAGGAAATATCGGCGACGGGGTTTCTGTCCCTCGATTCGCTCTCTGAGCTCGCCAACATTATCGAATGATTGTGCGGGCAGCGTTCCTTGCTTACTCACGGCGATTCCTCCACAAACGGAAACGCGCCAATATAAGGAACGGCACCATACCGCCCGCCAAGATAATCCTTTTCAAAAGAGGCGTCATTCCGGATCGTGAGTCCGTCCTCATTCTTGAATTCAATCAACGAATAGACATGCGTTGCCTCGGTCTTGTCCTTTTCCGCAAAGTAAATCTGATCACGCCTTAAGAAAAGTTCATCCTTCTCCGTGTCGGGGTTATAGGTTTTGAAACTCAACAAATTTGTGTCATGGGTGTTGAAAACCAGTTGCGCATTATTCGGGTTTGATTTCTGGCTGTTGAACAACCGGACAATATTTCGGGTGAGAACCGGGTGAATGCGTGAATCCATCTCGTCAATGAACAGGACGCTCCCGTTGCGCAACGTGTCGATAATCGGACCTGCAAGAGCGAACAATTTTTGTGTTCCAAGAGATTCAAAGACGAAGGGCAGTTGCATCTCGCCACAAACATCATCGTTTTCAGAATACATATGATGATGAGACTTTATCTCCAATCGTGATCTGGCGCGACGTGGCGATCCAATCTCCATTCCATCAGCGTCTTGCTTCAACTCGTTGATACTCAAATCCTGGATACACGTATCAGCCGCCTGTAGAAAGCCGAGAATATCCTTTTTCAGGGAACCATCCATAACGCATTGCGAAGAAAACCCGGGTGAAATACGCTCGCCCGATACCGCAGTGATTGACTTCGCAAACAGATGGATCATAGGTTTCACTTCCTTGATGGCTAGTAAATCGCAAGTGGAGAGAAATAGTCCGTTCTCGCGTGTGTGCACCACGACACTCTCCGCGGCCTTGAACTCGCTGGTCACATCAATCGTGTCTTCTCCATTATTCAACGCCCGGCGAAACAGAGTCGTTTCCTTGTTCTTCGGAAACGGTTTCCTGAACAGCCACTCACTGATGACGGCAGCGCGAGTTACTTCAAAGCCATAACGGTAGCCATTATCTCCAAGTATAAATTCGATTTCGAAACAGGACGGAACATTGCTTGTTGAATCGCGAAACAAAAAGGGAATGGTTGGGATTTCATCCGGTGATTGCCTGTCTTTGGCGGAGTTTAAGATCATTCCCCTTAAAAAGGTAAACGCCGTCATGATGTTTGATTTACCGCTTGCATTCGCGCCGTAGAGCGCAATGCTTTTCAGCAGCCGTTGGCCGCCCGCTTCAAACGTATTATCGTCCATGCGCTCTTTGCAGGTTTTCACCGCGGTAAAATCCAGCGTCTGACGATCCCGTATGGAGAGAAAATTCTGAACGGAAAAGCGAATCAACATAACATACCTCAATAATAAGAAACTCGCACAAAACTGAGAAATAATCGCATGCGCAAACCACAAATGCAATATAATATTGAGATATATTCACAAAACGCATCAGAGAGGTCGTTCGGCACCATACTGACGGCTTAACGGCACAGCGGCACCAGCGACCCCTCGCCGGTCTCCGTCATCGCCCGCACACAACGCCTTATAAGGTCCGCATTCATGATCCATATTCCTATCACATTATTTCAAAGTGGATAATGGCGAGACGCGCATCCCAGCCCCATCACTCAAGTCCTTTTACCGATGATTCCGCCGTTTTGAGGCTGTTCAGATATTGCTTTTCCGCGTCGCTCAGCGTTCTGGCCTGGTACTTGACGTACTCTGACTTCGCTTTTTCAACGGCCTGCTCGTGACTGATTTTGCCGGCATCTGCGAGCAAGCGTTCGCCACTTGCCGTCAGGATGTTGTCGAGATGCTTTGCCCAGTCGTGCATTGTCATCGGCACATGCCGTTCTGCTTGCCGCTCGGCGAAGTCCAGATAGCCGGCCACAAGCTGACCGAGTGCGCGCAATTCGGGCGCGGTCAAGTAATTCTTGGCCACCACGGCATCCGCGAGGTGCGGCCTGTTCCCGGAGAAGGACAGCAAGCCCATGAACTCCTTTTCCGCATCAGCACGACTGTGGATCACTTCGGCGGCGGTCTGACCGTGAACGGCAAAATGGATCTTGTTCTGAACCTTCCTGAAAAAGGCAACGGACTCGTCCGCATCCGGGTCGTAATCAATGCTGGTGGCGTAGATATCCAGGACTTGGCGGTAAAACACCTTCTCGCTGGCCCGGATGTCGCGGATTCGCTCCAGCAGTTCCTTCCAGTAACCGCCGCCGCCGAGGTCTTTAAGTCGGGCATCGTCCATGGCGAACCCTTTGACGATATACTCCTTCAGCCGCTGCGTCGCCCAGATGCGGAAATGCGTGGCCACCTTGGAATTGATGCGGTAGCCGAGGGAGATAATCATGTCGAGATTGTAAAACGACATGTCATAGGATTTACCATCGGCTGCAGTTGTTCGGAATTTCCGAACAACTGCATCTGGCGATAGCTCCTCGCTGGCAAAGATGTTCTTAATGTGCTCACTGACTGTGGATTTCGACACTTCAAAGAGTTCAGCCAGTTGCAGGTTGGTCAGCCATGCCGTTTCATCTTGAAGGCGGACACTGACCTTGATGACGCTGTCGCCTGTTTCGTAGATAATGACTTGCGGCTGTTGATTTCCAGATTCATTAATCATCGCGTTCTTCGCTCCAAAGCTACGCCCATTTAATCGCATTCATGATGCATATTCCTATCACATTCCCAGAGCCATTGCCATGCTCAACAACAATCGCGGCCGCATCAGCAATCAAAAGGGAGAGCGGCGAGACCCCATATATCCATCCCGATCGATGTCCTATTTCTTCAACAGCGTGGTTACCACCTGCCTGATGATGTCCAGAAGTGACCCTGCATCAACGTCTGTGGCCGAATCGCTGATTTCCGGTTGAGCAAAGAAGCGCTCGGAAAGCTTAACTTTGATCTGTTCGCGCTTTTCCTTCTCAAGTAGTTCCAGGTATGGATCGATTGCCGCAAGCTCCAGTTGCATCTTTCGGTATCGATGCTCAGTAATTCGGTGCTTGTTTGACTCGCGCACCGCGTAGAATGCTGGGATTGCCAACGTAAAAGTGGTAATGGCCCTTATCGCGAGGAGCTTCCAGTCAATTGCGGTCACATGTAGAGCGACCTCAATGGTCTTGTAGGCACCACAGATTAGTGCGCCCATGAAAACTAATGCGACGACACGCAGCACCTCTGCTGCTATCCTCTCTTGCGCTGCGTATTTCCCATATCCACCAGACACGGCCACATTAGTCGATACATCAAGAACCTTGGCAGCAGCATCCTTCTTGCCCTCCATGTCCGAAATGATCTTCTTTCCACTTTCGCTTAACTGCGCAGACAGATCCGACATTGCCGTCTTCTGAGCGTCTATGAGGGTCTTGATGTCGGTCGTGATCTTGTCCTTGAATTGATCAAATTGCGTTTTGAAGCCCTGCTCTGTTGCTTCGATATGCTTGCGCCTCGCCGCCTCAGTCTCTGAAAACTGTTTCTGAAACTCGGCTATTGCGGTGTCAAGTCGCCCCTTTTGGGCCTCAATGGTTTTGTCGAGTTGCTGTTGTTGTTCGGCCGTTACTTTCGCATCGGCGTTCAGTTTGCTTAGTGCCTCTGACGTCGTCTTGGATTGGCTGGTCAATGATGCGATCAAGCCCTCGACGGCGGTGGCAAGAGAGCTGATGGCTTCAGCGTGCTTTGCCGCTGCTTCAGGAAGCGCGAATGGCGGCATCTTCTGAACGAGTTGGTCTGCGTGGTTATTGGCGTTCTGGAGGTGCGAGGCGTTCTCATTCTTCAGGAACTGTTCTAGCTGTGGGCGTAGCTGGGCGAGCGGGGAATGAAGGTTGTCGAGAAAGCCTTTAACCGTGCATTCGGGATTCAGTGACGCGACAAACGACGTGAATGTCCTCAATACAACGACGAGGCGGTTGAAAGATTCAAGAATGGAATCATCCTTGTTTTCCAATGAAGCTTTGTCCAGCAGGGCGTTGACTGTTTCGAGCTCCTTGTGGAGGGGATGCTCTTCATATTGCTTTCGCCATTGATTCATCAGTTATTCCTTCATCAAGCAAGTTATTGAGCGGTTTCTTATGCACCTTCATTATTCTGATGATGCCTTTGTAAACCGCACGCAGGTAGGATTATGTGTAGCAGTCTTTTGACAGGCGTGCAATAGGTTTTAATGAGGTCAATAATCGGCTTGCGGTCATTCTTCATGCGTTAGCCTTTCTCTGCGTCTGTTTTCTTTTGGATGCCCTTGCCGTTCCCTTCGCCATCCACAGGGAGGGTGGCTTTGCAGTCGGGGTAGGCGGTGCAGCCCCAGAAGGGGTTGCCGGCGTTTTTGCCGGTTTTGGCTTTTCGGCGGGTCATGGGTTTGTTGCACTCCGGGCAGGTGGGGGCTTGTTCTTGCTCAGCCCGCGATTCGACTCGCAGGGTGGTGAGTTTCTCGCGGAATCCGCCTTCCTTGCAGAAGCTCTCGCCCTGGGTCTCCATCTGGTGATTGAGCATGTTGATGACCCGCGCAATGATGATCAGCAGGACATTTGCCATGATTTCGTCATCGCCGGAATCGAGCCAGCGGGCAAATTTGGTTTTCTGGTTCAGAATGTGCTGGCAGGAGTCGTGGATGAGGTCGTCGGTGTAGTCGGGCTTGTCGAGTCGCACGGCATAGATCGCCCGCGATTCGGCGGAATCCTTGCGCCACGGAACTTTGCCCTGGCGCATGAGCCAATTCATGTAATCGCCTGCGAGTTCGGCCAGGCTCGACCGGGCGACATCCGTGAGGCGCATCTCGGTCTCGCGCGAGGTGGCGCGGCGGGCGGAACCCTCGGCATTGTTGGCGCAGCCGGAGCGCGCCGCCTGGGTCATCTGGTCGTATTGCCGTCCGCAGGGATCATTCGAGCGGTTCAGGAATTTGCGGCAGAACTCCTGCGTGCCAAGCTGCACGATGTTGGCCAGGATCCAGGAATCCAGCCGGAAATAACCGCCAGTACCGCCAAACATGTTTGCTCCTTTCGTTTAGGGGGTGGGAAAAACTTTTTTCGAGAGAATCGAGGGAATCGAAATATTCGACGAGGGGACGTCGTCCCCGGCGGCGTATCTGCCGCCTCGATAACTTCGATTCTCTCGATCATCTCGATTCCCTCGATTAATTGCCGCTGCTTTCTCACCCCGCCTCCACCGTGGCAATCTCCTCCGGCGTTAGCCGGTATAGGCGGTAGATGATGGCGTTTAGGGCGGCTTCGCGGGTGGCGATGGTGGCGTCTAGGGCGGTGATTTCCTGATCGAGTGCTAGGATGCGGTCGCGGAGGGGGGCGTCTTCGGTGGTGCGGAGGGTGAGGAGGATCCTGAGGAGGCGTTTGGCGTCGAAGGCTTCGGTTACGTTGGCGTCGCGGAGGGCGTGGCGCCATTGGGCGGCAATGAATGGCGTGTCGGGGCGGTCGTAGAGGCGCAGGATCTCGCGGCCTTGTATGTGCAGGGCAAGTTCGTCGTCGCTGGATTCGACGGTAAAACTGACGCCGGGTTGCAGGAGGGCGTCAAGCTGTTCGCAACGGGTCTGCAAAGCTTCTGCATGGCGTTCCTTGGCCCAGGCGGTGAGGGCACGGCCGGTGAGTCCGGCGGGAACGTCGGGCGATGTTTTCCAGCTCGCGGGGGTGCCGATGTCGGACCAGAGCCAGTCGGGGGTGAGGGCGGGGGTGATCTCGGCGGTCTGCGGGCTGTTGAGTCGGCGGTCGAGTTTCTGGATGGTGTCGCGGCGCTGGGTGTGGAGGTCTTGCAGGGCGCGGGCGTGGCTGGCGATGTCGGCGCGTTGTTCGGGCGAGGCGTCGGGGATCGGGAGCGGGGCGATGAATTGCTTGTTGGCCTCGTAGTAGCCGCCTTCTTTTGGTCTGGCAATTCGGCGAAATACCCAATCAGGCACGGGGCTGTTCAAGACGCCAAGGAGAAACCAGCCTGCTTCCTCGTCTGTCACCAGAATGCCGCCAACTCGAACGTTGTTGAAGCAATATTCGCCTTGGCTGTCAAAGAATGCGTGCAGTTTCTGAACGGTTTGGGGAACGCCGAGTTTTGCTTGGCCTTGAAGGTGAAGATTCGTAGGTCGGGTATAGCCATACCATCCCGACGATCTGTCCATCGCCCCGTTGTCACGTGCACGCAGCATTTGTTCGTTTTGTTTGAACCATTCCAGGCAGCGGGGATGATTCCGTGCTAGGTCTTGCTCGGTCATAAGTGACGCTGCCGATTGTTTGATGTCGTAGGGGAATATCGTGTGTCGTTCTGTTTGGGGCCGAGTATACCTTTTAGCATCTTCCGATGAGATGAGTTTGCGCATGACGGAATCATCGATGGAAACTTCAACTCCTCGCATGTCCATTCGGGCACCGTTCTTTGCACCAACATACCGGTTTGGTCCTAGCCGGTCGAAATGGAAAAACTCATCGGCTCCAGATTCGATACCACGAAAACCAACGGCACCATCGGCGGCAAGCGATGACAGCGGCGGATTTTTGGCGAGCAGCTTTTTAAGCATTTCCTTTTCCTGCTGCGGAGCCAGAACCCACGCGTCTTCTTCGGGGAGTTGGTTGTAGGGGATGCGGTCGGCGGTTTGCCAGTCGACGGTGGCGATGGCACCGTCGGGGGCGAAGGCGCAGGTGAGGGTGTCGGAGGGGCTGCCGCGGAAGAACTGGAGCGCGGTGTAGGTGATGGCTTCGTCGAAGACCTGGTAGCTTTTGAAGTCGAGCCAGCGGTCAAGGGCGCGGTTCTGGCGTATATGCTGGCGCAAGGCTCTGCCGTATTCGTTGACCATCCAGACGTTGGGGGCGATGTAGCCCATGCGGCCTTCGGGACGCAGCAGGCGGAGGCCCTTTTCGATGAAGGGGAGGTACATGTCGAAGTTGCCGCTCTGGGTGCT
>DIZZ01000216.1:4593-22745 GCA_002428045.1 Verrucomicrobia bacterium UBA6015 | reverse complement strand
GCTTCGACGAGGTAGTCGGCGATGTCGGGTTGGGTGCGGCGGAAGTGCTGGAGTTTGATGTAGGGCGGGTTGCCGATGACGCAGTCGAAGCCGCCGTGGCTGAAGACATCGGGAAACGCGGCCTGCCAGTCGAAGGCGTTGATGCGCTCGCGCTCGTTCTCGTCGGCCTGCTCGAAGAGGGTTGTATGTTTCTGGCGGTAGAACTCGGCGAAGTCGGATCCGACCAGGCTGTTGCCGCAGCAGATGTTGCGGTCGAGGGCGCATAACGGTTTACCGGGGGCGGCGGTGTGCAGCCAGAGGGCGAGTTTGGTGATCTCGACGGATTCGGGGTTGATGTCGACGCCGTAGATATTGTGGGCGAGGATGGAGCGGATGATGTCGTCCTGGTCGAAGAGGCTGGAGTGTCCCTCGATACGGGCCTGTTCGGCCACGACCCACCGGTATTCATCAACGAGCCGGTTAAGGGCCTGGATGAGGAACGCACCGGAGCCGCAGGCGGGATCGACAATGCGCAGGCGGTCGAGCCGGGCGCGGTACTTGCGAAGGAAGTCGAGCCAGGCGGCCGCGGTGGGCGCGGTGCGTCGGCGGTCGTTCTGGTAGGCGCGGTATTCGGCGACAGCGGCTTCATCGGCGGGGGCGAGCAGGGCGAAACCGAGTTCGGCGCGGATGTCGTCGAGGCGGGTGCCGACGGTGTTTTCGACGATGTAGCGGGTGACCCATTCGGGGGTGTAGTAGACGCCGTCGCATTTGCGCTTGGTGAGGCGGTTGAGCGAGAGGCGTCCATCGGCCTCGGCCTCCATGATCTCGAGTTCGGTGATGGATTGCTCGAAGATGCGTCCAAGGGTGTAGAGGCCGATGGCGCGCTCGCCGGATTCGCTGGTGAGGCCGAAGTTGTAGGCCCCGGAGAAGTAGAGCAGCGTGCGGGGGTGTTCGAGGATATGGCCGGCCTGGCCGGGGGCGCAGAAGACTTTGGCAGGGATTTTCAGGGCATCGAGTTCGGGGTCGACCTCGAACAGGCCGCCGTTGAAGCGGTCGATGGTGTGGGGTCCGAAGGAACCGCCCTCGCGCATGGCCCGGAACAAGTCGCGCATGGCGTCCCAGGGGCGGCTGCCCTCGGGGTTGTAGAAGCGGCTCTGGCTTTCCTCTATCAGCAGGTCGCGCAGCATTTCGGGCGGGTAGCGCAGGACGCGGCCCATATCCTCGCAGAAGAGGATGAAGATGCAGCGGTCGAGAAAGCGCTGGGTGAGGCGGACGAGCTTACCGCGGGTGCCGGGAAAATCGGGGTTGGCCTCGACGAGGGTTCGGAAGACGAACTGGCGAAAATCGTGGTATTCGCGGTAAAAGGTCTTCTCGATGGCTTTTTCGCGGGTGACCTGGTCGCGCAGGAGGCGGTCGAGGCGGGGGGCGCCGTGTTCGGCCAGCAGCAGATCAGGCTGGAAGAGCCGCCAGAAGAGAAAGCGGCGGAAGGCGGCGGCGGGGTGATCGGTCAGCAGGCCGGGATCGGCACCGCCGCCGCTGATGAGGAAGCGCTGGCACTGGGATTTGCCGAGACGGCGGATATAGAGGCGTAACTCGTTCATGTCCGTGACGAGGGCAAAGGCCGGTTCGACGGTGGCGTCGCGGTCGCGGGCCTGCCAGGCGGACTGGAGGTAGTCGAAGCACTGGTCGACGGGCGAGCGGTCGTTCTGCTTGCGGAGCTGGCGGGCGTCGAGGCCGGAGCGGATGTCCTTGAACTCACAAAGCACCTGGGGGATGACGTCGGCGGCCTGGCCGAAACGGCCGAGGGCGAGATCGGCAAAGCCGGTGCCGCCGGACTGCCCCGCGCAGGCTACCTCGTATTGCGGGCGGCAGGTGTAGGCGGTGTCCGCCCCAGCATGGCCTTGCAGGCGGTAGCCCCAGGTTTCCACGAAGAAGCGCTGGATAAAGGCGGTTTCGGATGAACGCTCGGTGAGCTGCTCGCGTCCGGCCCAAGCGCGGAGGCGGGCGAGCAGGGCGGCGGCCTCGGGGCTGGCCTGGAATGCCTCGAATTCGCTGCCCCAATGGGCGCGCAGAAACGGTTCATCGAAAAGGGGTTGTATCGCCATGGCGGCTAAATTTGCAGAAAATGGCGGACAATGCAAGCGCGTTCTGGATAGTACACGTTTTTGCCGGTTTTGGCTTTTCGGCGGGTCATGGGTTTGCTGCACTCGGGGCAGGTGGGGGATTCAGGCGGACGGGTTCGCAATTTGCTGGCTCCAGCGGTTCATGGCGAGGCAAAGGTCACGGGTGACGGTTGTTGCTGCTGTTGATGGAGGGCGGCAGGCCAGAATGAGAAGGCGGCCTTGCAGGCAGAGGTCGAAGTATTTGCCGTGGGGCTTGAAATAAGGTGGGAAACCGTCGGGTTTCATCAGGATGACCGCGCCTCCGGCATCCAGTGCGGCGTGGGCGATGTCCTTTTCTCCCGGAGAGATGAACGGCGAGACGAGCACACCGCCATTGCGAACGCAGTCGAGCATCTCTTCGCGCAAGGCCTGAAGCGCTTCCGGCTCGATTCGACGCGAGACTTGCAAAGGATAGAGCTCGGGCTTATCGAGCAGGAAAAGATTGCCGTAGCCTGTCCATGGTTCGCCTTCCGGCAGCCGCGCATGCCGGAGGTCGTTGATCCGGCGGAAAAGGTCGGGATGGGCCTTGCGCAGGCAATAGCGGCGGGGATTATCGCGGATGTACTGAATGTAGGCATTTAGCGATCCGCGCCGCCAAACGGCCCAGTCGTGGTAGCCGGGAGCCCAGACTTGCAGTTCAGGATTGCCCTGGCGTTTGCGCAACGCGGAGGTGACTTGCGACTTGAACGCTCGCAGCGGAATGCCGATGGGCTTCTCCATGTGTTCGGTTACCCGTACGATACCGTGCAGGTGGTCCGGCATAATGACCAGCGTGGAAAGGGCAATTTGCGGGTAATCCTTCGCCATGCGTTGCCAGAGGGCGTAGACCAGCCGCCCGTCTTCGGTCAGCTCGGTGCGGTTCTCGGCGCACGTGGCAAACTGCTGGCGGCGGTCGTGGGCGCTCATCGTGATCATGTAGAAGGCGGTTTGGCGGTAATCGCGGGTAGGGAAGCGGTAGCCTTGCACCTGTTCCTGCTTGCCCTTGTGAACAAGGGAAGCAGGACGAAACGGCGCTGACTGCGCCGCTTGGGGCGCGTGCGTTTTGCTGGCGGTGTTCACACCGGCATCCATTACCTCGCCTCCACGGTCTTAATCTCCTCCGGCGTTAGCCGGTAGAGAAACGGTTCATCGAAAATGGGTTGAATAGCCATGGCGGCTAAATTCGCAGAAAATGGAGGGCAATGCAAGCGCGGAGGCGATCATCAACCGAAGCGACCGGTGACGTAGTCGAGGGTCTCGCGCAGCTTGGGTTTCTGGAAGAGGGTGGCGGTCGGGCCGTACTCGATCAGGCGTCCGAGGTACATGAAGGCCGTGTAGTCGCTCACGCGGGCCGCCTGCTGCATGTTGTGCGTCACGATCAGGATGGTGTATTCGCCCTTGAGTTCGTGGATCAGGTCTTCGATGTGGTTGGTGGCGATCGGATCGAGTGCCGAGCAGGGCTCATCCATCAGCAAAACTTCGGGCTCGGCCGAGATCGCGCGGGCGATGCACAGCCGCTGCTGCTGTCCACCGGACATCCCCAGGGCACTCTCATGCAGCCGGTCCTTGACCTCGTCCCACAACGCCGCTCCCCGCAAGCTGCGTTCGCAGACCTCGTCCAGCACGGCCTTGTTGCGTTCCCCGTCGATCCGCAGGGGATAGACCACATTCTCATAGATGCTCATCGGGAAAGGATTGGACTTCTGGAAGACCATACCCATGCGCTTGCGCAGCTCGATCACGTCCACCGCCTTGTGGTAGATAGTCTGGCCGTTGATGCGCATATCGCCGTCCACCCGCACGCAATCGACGAGGTCGTTGAGCCGGTTGACCGAGCGCAGCAAGGTGGATTTGCCGCAGCCGGAAGGGCCGATCATGGCGGTTACTTTTCCGACCGGGATATCGAGGCTGATGTCGTGCAGAGCCTGGGCCTTGCCGTACCAGAGGTTGAAATGGTCCACTTCCAGGACATAACGCTCAGTGGCCAGTTCGGCGTGAACGGCCGGCGTGAACGCCTCGCCGCGGGCAATGGCATGCAAACGGTTGGCGGTGGCGGTTCCGTCAGCTTTGGTGGTCGCCGGTTCGAGTAAATCTGCGATTGCTGTCATCGTGTCTCCTGTTCCTTAAAATGCCGACGTTGCAAACCGTTTGCGCAGGCGGTTGCGTATCAATACCGCCGTGATGTTCAGCCCCGCCACAATGGCGATCAACAGCAGTGTGGTGGTGAACACCATGGGTTTGGCGGCCTCGCTATTCTGGCTCTGGAAGCCGAGGTCAAAGATGTGAAAGCCGAGATGCATGAAGCTGCGCTCGGGATGGATGAACGGGAAGATGCCGTCGATCGGCAGTTCCGGGGCCATCTTCACGGCACCGACCAGCATTAGTGGTGCCACCTCGCCCGCCCCGCGCGCCATGGCCAGGATCATGCCGGTCATGATGCCCGGCATGGCCCGCGGCAGCACGATCCGCTTGATCGTCTGCCACTTGCTGGCACCGCAGGCATAGGACCCCTCGCGCATCGAGCTGGACACCGCCGAGAGGGCCTCCTCGGTCGCCACGATCACCACGGGCAGCGTCAGCAGCGCCAGGGTGAAGGAGGCCCACATGACGCCGCCTGTCCCATACGTAGGACTCGGCAAATTGGCCTGGAAGAAGACCTGGTCAATCGAGCCGCCCACCAGGTAGCAGAAGAAGCCCAGCCCGAAGACACCAAAGACGATCGAGGGCACACCTGCCAGATTGTTGATCGCGATACGCACGGCGGAAATCATCGGCCCCGCCTTGGCGTATTCCCGCAGGTAGAGGGCAGCCAGCACCCCGAAGGGTACCACAAGGATGCTCATGATCAGCGTCATCACCACCGTGCCGAAAATGGCGGGGAACACGCCCCCTTCCATGTTTGCCTCGCGGGGGTCATCGGCCAGGAACTCCCACCACCGTCCGACATAAATTGAGGCCCGGTCGCCGAAGGAAAGCTGGTTGGCCGGATAGGCACGCACGATATCGGACAGCTTGAGCACGGATTCCGCCGGGCCGGAGGTCGTTGCCATGACCATCCGGAAACGCTCGTTCTCCTTGTCCAGGTCACTGATTTGCTGACGGACCTGCAGGAACGCCTTTTCGGCATCGGCATCTGCCGCCTGCTGTTTCAGGCGTTGCTCCTCCAGGCGTTGGCGCGCCGCCTGGGCGCGGGCCGAGGTCTCGCCATAGCGCACCTCGGTCTCCTGAACGGTCAATTCCATCTTTCGCAGGTCCAGTCGGGCCTGATTACTCAGGCGACTGATTTTTCCGATATCATGCTTTTCGAGGTTACGCCGCATCTGCCAGCGCTGGCGCACCTCGCCGTGATAACGCTCAAACTGGCGCCAGACCGTTGCCGGATCCCGCCACACTTCCACGCAGGCATCCACCGCCGCATCCTCCGCCAGGGCGTCCGCCTTCACGAGGGAGCGGCCCACGCGGTAAAGCACCTCGCCATCGGTTACCAGCATCGCGGCAAAGCCAATGGCCTCATCACGGCCGGACTTGACTAGCGGATGGTCGATCTCAAAACGCACGGGCTCCCCGTAGAACCGCCCCCATTGCATCCGCTCAACCACCAAGGCCCAGGCGGGTGCGGATTCCCCGGCCACCTCGTAGTCGCTCACCCAGTTGAAATGTTCGCCGCTGAGCTCGTAGTTCCCGGTGCGGACCAACCGTCGCCAGGCCCAGCCACCGTTTGCAGCGACCTCCTGCCCAGCCCGTTCGCGCACAGCCTCCGGCAGGCGATCCAGGACCGCCTCGGACGGCTGGTACCGCTCGCGGCGGGTCACCTCGCCCTGGTGAATGCGGCCATCGTGCAGGGCGATCCGCGCCAGGGGGACCGGACGGAACGTGAAAATGCCCTGGAAAATGACCAGTGCCAGCAGCCCGATGACCATGATCAGCGCCAGTGCCAGACCGCCCCCGGTCAGCCAGACCATCGGCTCGCCATGTGCCAGCAACGTCCCGCTGCCATCGCTTGATCCGCGCCGCCGCCCCCGCTTGGCCGGTGCCTTCTGCGTTGTGTTGATATCGTCACTCATAACTGATAAGCCCGCTTTCTGAACCGCTGCCGGATCATCTCTGCAAAGGTGTTGACAATAAACGTCATGACGAAGAGGGCCAGCGCCGCCAGGAACAGGACGCGGTAATGCGAGCCGCCAGCCGGGGCCTCGGGAAGCTCCACGGCGATATTGGCCGAGAGTGTCCGGAACCCGTTGAACAGGTTCATCTGCATCACCGGCGTATTGCCGGCCGCCATCAGGACGATCATCGTCTCGCCCACGGCCCGGCCCAGGCCGATCATCGCCGCCGAGAAGAGCCCGCTCATGGCCGTCGGGATAATGATCCGGACGGTGGTCTGCCAGGGGGTGGCACCCGCCCCCAGCGAGGCCGACCGCAGGTGCTGCGGCACCGAGCTCAGGGCATCCTCGGCCAGGGTGTAGATGATCGGGATGATGGCAAAGCCCATGATGAAACCGACCACCATGGCATTACGCTGCACGTAGGTCCCCAGGAAATTATGCATCCCCTCGCCGCGCGGGTCGAAGCCTTCCTTCGACAGGAGTCCCGGCTCCGCCAGCAACCAGGCAATGCCAGCCGTCAAGGCCAGCCAGCACATCACGCTGAACACGAATTTCAGGGCATCGAACCCGGCGGCTTGCGTCCTTGTCCAGCCATACGACCAGTCGCGAACCCGGTCGCGCAGCAGGCGGTTGATCACCACAGCGGCAAGGATCGCGGTCAGCGGCGTCAGCAGCACGAACCAGCCGCCCGCCCCCGTCCCGACCTGCCCATCCATCCAGCGCTTGAAGTCCCCGGCAAACAGGAGCCGTTCAACCAGCGGACCGGACTGGAGGGCGGCCCAGATGCCCGGCACAGCCATCAGGCAGATCGCCCAGAAGCGATACGCCACCAAACGCAGCGCCCAGCGCCGGGGCATGAGCTGCCAGAGATACGCACCCGTCAGAAAGGCCAGGGGAACACCCACGAACAACGCCAGCACGCCCGGCACGATATGCTCCACGACCGGAGCAATGACCAGGGCGGCCAGGAACCCGAGAACCACACTGGGCAGGCTGGCCATCATCTCGACCAGCGGCTTGACCCGTGCCTTGACCCGCGGGTGCATGAATTCGCTGGTGAATATCGCGGCCAGCAAGGCGATCGGCAGCCCGAACAGCAGGGAGTAGAACGTGGCTTTCAGGGTGCCGAAAATCAGCGGCATCAGGCCGTACTTGGGTTCAAAGTCATCGGTCCCCGAGGAGGATTGCCAGGTATGCTTCGGCTCGGCATAACCTTCGTACCAGACCTTGCGGAAGAGCGAATTAACGTTGATGGCGGGATACCGCCGATCCATCTGCCAGCTCATCAGCGAGATCGACGAGGCCGCCAGAAGCCGATCCTCACGGGAACCGATGGCTACCACGCGGATCGGGGAGGCTTCCACATCGGGCATCGGGGAGGTCTCCAGCAGCATAGCATTGGCCGTCACGTGGAATACCCGCAAACGACCATCGGCAAAGCCTGCAGCCAGCAGGCGCGAGCGGGGCGATCCGCTCAGCGCGGTTACGGCCGCACCTGCCGTCCCGAGGTCATGCGCCGCGACCAGCGCGTTACGGTCGATCTTGGTCTCGTCCGGTGCACAGAACCAGGCAGTGACCCGTCCTTGGGAATCCCCCGATATCAGGGTGGTGCGACCGATCAGGAACCTCAAGGCCGTGAGTTTGGCATCCTTGTCCGGTACAAGGTCCACGGTTTCCACTAATTTAGGATTATCAAGCGTGCGGGCATCATAGCGCCGCAGGTGACCATCGGGCCAGGCCATGTAGGCCAGATCGCCAAGGCCGGAAAGCATCAGATAGGTAGGCTCGCCACCCGTCGTGCGCGGTTCGTAGGGGACATCGACCCGCCGTGCCTGCTGCGTGACTGCCTGGGTCAGGAAGTTGCGGATCTCGCTGATGGAATAGATCGCCAGCCGCCCGCCCGCAAAGGCAATCATTACCGGACCTGACGAGCGCACGCTATGCCCCAGCAATTGGATCGGCTGGTCCGAAAGACGAATTGGTGATTGAAGACTGTACTCGAAGGCATGGCGACGGAACTGCCCCGGCTGCGGATGCGCGAACAAGGCATTTTCGTGCATCATCACGCCGCCGATAGGGATGGCCTTGACGGCATCAGGGGCCTGCTGCTCTCCCATGAAACTGATCGCAATACGGGCCGTTCCCAGTTGCGCATGACCATCCTCGAAACCAAAACAAACATCGGCCCCGTCGGCATTGAAACTCCAAGCGGTCAACCGTCGCTCGCCAAACGGGCGATAGCGCTCGCCCACTTTTTCGCCGGTATCGCTGCGGAACACCTGGAGCGAACCATCGGCAAACATCGCCCAGCCCAGCAACTGGTACTCATCCAAGGCCAGATGGACCGGATGCTCCTGCCGTGCCAGCCAAGGCGGGGCGACCTGCTGTCCATCATCAATCCGGGCGCTGGAGAAAAGGGGGGCCGCCACGGCCACGAGAAACACACACACCGTCGAGACGGCCAGGATCGTACCCAGCCCGCCGAGGGTGATCAGTGTCCGGGCAACGCCATCCACCACCTTGATCATCGGTCGAGTCTTGCGTTCCCGACGGCGTCCTGTAAAAGTTTTTGCGGTTTCACTCACGTTTTACACCCGAACAGGCGGACGGAGGGACTGCCCCCCCGCCCGCCATGTTATTTTAACTGGTTCAGTATGCCAATGCCATTATTTCATATAGGCGTCGAGGATCGACAGATCAGGAGCGATCAGCGTCATCCCTGCCGGACCGGCCTTGACCCGCGTCGCGTGTACGGCTGGGGTCTTGCCGGTTTTACGAAACGCCACCAATTCCGGGCTGCCATCCGCGAATACCCACAGGCGCCCCTTGACCACCGCTGTCACAAACCCTGGCTTGTCATAGGACGAGGCGGCAGCAGCCGGCTTCACGACAGCAGCCGACTTCGCGGTTTCAACCGCCTTGACGGCGGCGACAGGCTCGGCCGCTTTTGGAGCCGGGCAACATGTCTGTGCAGTGGTGTTGCATCCCGCAGCCAAACTCATCACGGCAGCGGCACCTACGATATTTTTCAACCAACTCATGATTATTCCTCCTTTTTAATTTACAGTTGCGTTTAGAAGTTTGCTTCGATGCCGAGACCCTTGAGCGTTTCACGGGCAATCGTCGCATCCACGGGGAAGTAGCCATCGCGGACGACGTCCTCCTGGCCCTGGCGGCTGAACATGTATTTGATGAACTCGCGGCGGACGGGATCCAGCGGCACGCCCGGGCGGGCGTTGATGTAGATGTTCAGGAAACGGGCCAACGGGTAGTTGCCATTGTAGGCGTTTTCAGCCACGGCCTCAAAATGCTCCTGCCCCGCCTCGCGCGCCAGCGCCACCGGACGCACATCCGCTGTACGATAGCCAATCCCGCTGTAGCCGATACCGGCCTTCTCGCTGGCCACGCCCTGCACCACCGAGGAGCTGCCCGGCTGCTCTTTCACGGCATCCTTGTAGTCACCGCCGAAAAGGGCATTCTCCTTGAAGAAACCATAGGTTCCGGAAGCGGCATTGCGCCCGTACAGGCTGATGGGCAGATTCGCCCAGGTTCCGTCAAGACCGGCCTCGCCCCAGGTGCGGATCTCGCTGGCCGCTCCGCCGCGACGCGTCGAGCTGAACACGGCATCCACTTGCTGCAATGTCAATCCCTTGATCGGATTGTCCTTGTTGACATACACCGCCAGCACGTCGATCGACGTCCGCAGCAGCACCGGCTTGTAGCCATACTTTTTCTCGAAGGCATCCACCTCGGCACCCTTCATACTCCGGCTCATCGGGCCGAATTGCGCGGTCCCGGCAATCAACGCCGCCGGAGCGGTCGAGGAGCCCTTGCCCTCGATTTCGATCTGCACGTTCGGGTACATACCCAGGAACCCTTCGGCCCAGAGGGTCATCAGGTTGTTCATGGAATCCGAACCCACGCTCTTGAGACTGCCGGACACGCCGACCACGGGTTTATACTCCGGAAGCTTGGTATCCACCGCCATCTGAGCCTGACCGACCGACGCCACACACAACCCCACGGCAGCGGCAACGGCCCCCGCAACGGTTCGACTGCACATCTTATTCATTCCTGTTCTCCTTCATTGGCGACACTCGATTGCACAGGGACCACCCCTGACAGACCGAATGCCATTGAAAACGGGAATCAATCTAAAAGCCGAATGTTAGTGTTCGATTAGGGAGCGATTTTGTTTTGATGGAACCCGCAGGGGGGTGGGAGGCGGCACTGAACGGCATCCTCGGAACCGAAGCTGCTTAAAACTGGAAACCCGTTTCCAAGCCGATCATGGGGATAAACTGCTTGGGGTACTCAAGGAGTCCGTCTTCAGGATCAAGCCCGACCAGCAGCGCGCCAACCGACAGGCCCAGGCGCCCGTGCGAGCCGATGCCAAACCCGAGCGTGGCGCGTGCGATGCTGAGGATCTCTACATCCGGGTCGTCCGCCACCCCCGCCAGCAGTTCTAAACCAAAGCCCGACGGGTTCCGCGGATCGTCGAACAGCCACTGGATACCCGCGCCCGCCATCAGGTAGCCCCCCTCCGCGTGAACCCGCAGATCACTCTTCTCGGGGCGCATGCGCAGGTTCAGGTAGCCTGCTTCCAATATCAGGCCCGTGCGCATATCGTCCGCCTCGCGTTCAAATCCAGCGGAGAACTTGACGCCGGCCAACTGACCGCGATGGGATCCGCCAGCCAACGACGCCATCCTGGTTTCGATATGGTACCAGTGCTGGTAATCCCCCGTGCCGGTGACGATCTCGTAGAGGTACACCCCGGCATAGACCACGACGGTCAGCACGACGACCACCCCGATCACCACAAAAATGACCACCCCTGCCTCGCTGGACGTCCAATCGCTGTCCACCAGCTCGACGATCAAATTACCGAATAAATCCGAAGCTCCGTCGGTATCGTGGCACGACGGGGACGGTGCCGCTACGGGCACTTGGGGCTGCCCTGTCGAGCCATCCGATGCCGCCGGCGGTAGCTCTGCGGGCACCGATTCCACCGGTGGCGTTGCCTGCACCATCCCGTTCGTCAACCCGGATCCGGCGGATGGTGGATCGACAACCGCCGCTGCTGGCAAGACAACCGGCGCGGCATTGGTGGTCTTTAGAAAGGGATCCCTGGCAAGCGGTGCCAACGAATTCGTGGAAAACGTATCGGGCAGGCATCGAAACCCGTTCGCCTGCAGTAACGGTTTGAGCTCCTCGAACTGTTCCGGCGTGATGTGGTAGACGCGTGCCGGGGTGGCATTCGTTGGCATATCGGCAAGCCCTGGGGAAACCGGTTCGGCCGCGCAGGTACCCGGGACGCAGAGCTGATACCCCAGTGCCGCCACCAGCAATGCGGTGATCCCGCGAATGGGGGTGCTCCCGCGTCCACATACCGCCGCCATCCTGCGTTTTCCAAGCCCACCCGCCATCTTCGTCCATCCTATTCGTACGGTTGGTTTAACCCCCTAACATGATCCTGTGGCTCGCTGCTGCGCACCTATGTCAACCGGCGGGCGTTGGACTGGCAGAAACGGTACCAGCCTTCGGAGCGATATGCAAGACAAGCTGGGGGTGTCATTTCAAAAATCCTCGCTTTACAAGTTTATACATGCCTGCTAGCGTTCGGGTATGAACTTGATGGCACAACGACCTAGGGCGCTGCATCTTGAAGCGGCTCGTCAGCGACTCGAGGAGCGGGAACAAACCGTCTTGAACCGGAATGCAAAACTCCAGCAACAGGCGAACGAAGAGGCGAACGCGATGGTGGCTCTAATCGCACGGAATTACAATCCGCGTCGCATTTACCAGTGGGGGTCACTGTTGCGTCCGGGGGCCTTCAAGCCATATTCGGATATCGATATCGCCATTGAAGGCGTAACCGATGCCGAACGTTTCTTCGGTCTGTTAGGAGAAGTGCAAACGCTTAGCCGGTTTCCTCTGGATATTGTGCAGTTGGAAAAAATTGCGCCGGAATATGCTGATGATATTCGTAGGCATGGAAAGATTGTATATGAGCGTGAATGAAACGATTTCCGAGCTGGATGCCCGAATCGAAAAGACAAAATCACTATTGATACGCATCGGCAACGAATATGATGACTTTATCAGGGATGATTTTCCCCTCATGGGCCGTAAGAATACCAGTGCCATCGTACTGGCGGAACTTATGGTCGATTACTACACATGCCTGGAAACCTGTTTCTTGCGTATATCTCAGTTTTTCGAGAATCACTTAAGCGATAGCCGCTGGCACGCTGATCTGTTGGAGAAAATGACCCTCCGGATCGACGGTTCGCGGGATGCTGTCATCAGTGATACCACGGCTGCTGGATTGGTCGAGTTGATGAAGTTTCGCCATTTCAGGCGGTACTATTTCGAGTTGGAGTATGATTGGGACAAGCTCGCATACCTGCAAAAAGTGTATGATCGTGTGCGTCGTGCGGTGCCTGGTGAATTATCCGTATTCCAGACGTTCCTGCATGTTCTTATACGCTAAGGCTTGTTCTTCCGTCCGCGCCATCCGGTGCGTAAGAACCGCTTGTAGACTGAACGGGACTGGATAAGATGGCTTGCTTTTGATGGGATGAGGCGCAATAGTACCCCGCGAGCTTTATCGGTTTTAGTGACATGCCAAGGGAGGATTGTTTTATGAGACCGGGACCTTTACAGATTATCATTATCCTTGCGGTGGTGCTGTTGCTGTTTGGCGCACGTCGCCTGCCGGATCTGGCGCGTGCCCTCGGGGCGAGCTTGAAGGAGTTCAAGAAGGGCCGGGAAGAAGGGTGCGGAGAGGATCCTCACAAGACACCGGATAAACCCAAGGACTGAAGCGTATGCGTGGATTGATATGGCTACGGTTAACGGCCGTGGCGGGGCTTGCGTTCGGTCTCGCGGGCTGTGCAATGTTTGGCGGTGCCATCCCTCCGCTGCCTAAGGATGCGGTACCGGCACGGGTGGCGGTCGCCTCGTTCGATAACCGTTCCAGCTTTGAAGGACAATGGAAGCTGGGGCCGGGCATGGCAGACCTGCTGGTGTCGGAGCTGGTCGCCTCGCGTAATTTCGTGGTCCTCGAGCGGGGCAACCTCGACACGGTCGTGGACGAGATCTCGCGGCAGAAGAATCGGTTGTTCCGGGAAGAGGGGCGGATCGAGGAGGGGCGCCTGGATAATGCCCGCTACCTGATCCGCGGGGTGATCAGCGATTTCTCACAGACCTCCGGCGGATCGCTGTGGATGGGGATATGGCGACTGCTGATCAGTTCGGGAGGCTATACCGCGCGCGTCGGATTGACGCTGACCATCGTGGATGTGGAAAGCGGTCAGATCGTGGACTCGGTCCAGTGCGCTGGAAAAGCCCGGGCTGGCGATGCCTACGCGCAAGCCGCTTACAAGGGGATCCAATTCGGCGGGCGCTCCTTTTTCCGTACGCCGCTCGGCATCGCGACGGCCTCCGCGATTCGCGAGGGACTGCACGGGATCGTGCAGAAAGTCCCCCGGCAGATGTGGACCCCCATGATTGCGGATATCGATGGCCCCCGCATCCTCCTGAATGGCGGGAAGGAACGCGGCCTGAAAGCCGGAGAGGTCTTCCAGGTGCGCGGCAAGGGAACGCCGGTGACGGACCCGGGAACCGGGGATCTGCTTGATGTCATGCCCGGCCCGATTGTGGGAACAGTCCGGATTGTTGAACTGAGAGATTCTGTTTCGGTCGCCGAACGGGTTAGCGGTCAAGGCTTTACCCGGGGCCAGTCGCTGGAAAAGACATTGGCACCGTGAATGACGGAGGTTGCTTATGGTGGCGTGCTGGACAGTGCTGGTGATGGTGGCGTTGCTGGCTGCCACGTCCGGTGGGTTCGTCTGGTTAGTGTGCCGAGGTGCCCGGCTCGATAGCGACGAACGGATCGGCCTATGGCTGACCGCCGGTCCTGCGCTGATCTGCCTGACCGGTCTGCTGCTCGCGGATATGGGCCATTTCCGATGTTGGCGATTGGCACTGCTACCGCTGGGCGTACTGAGCGTGGGCTTGTTCAGGCACGTCCGCCATCGGGCAACGGGCAACGGCTCGGCGTCGCCGTCCCCCCCATCTTGCCAACGGGGGGGCGAACCCGTGGTGAGCCGTGCATGGCAGCACGTTCAGAAGCATTGGCCGTTGCTATTTACCGGCCTGCTACTAACGGCGCTGGCCTGCCTGCCGGTATGTCGCCCACACACCCATCTGCATGGCGGGTGGGATCCCGGGGAATATGTGTGCACGGCAATGAATGTCGCCCGGTCTGGCGCGTTGCAGATCCATGACCCGGTTTTTGCCGGTCTCGACGAGCCCGTGCGCCGGATGCTGATGGCCGAACCGGAAGGCAACCGACGGCTGCTGCAGCACGGCTATCTGGTGCAGGATGAGGCGGAAGGCATTCTGACCCCCGACTACTTCCATCTCTACCCGGTCTGGCTGGCTCCATTTGCCGCCATCGGAGGGCTCGATGGCGTCTATGCCGGCCAATGGTTGATTACCGTGCTGGCCTGCGCCATGTTCTGGCTGGCGGTGAAGACCTTGTTCTCGGCACGCGTGGCAAGCCTGGCCTTGTTGCTGTTGTGCGTCGGGCCGGGACAGGTTTATTTCGGGCGGTTCACGACGGCGGAAATGCTGGCCCGCTTTTTCCTGTTCAGCGCTTTCTTCTGGGCCGCGCAAACATGGCGTCAACCCTCGCGGTGGCGCGACATGGCGTTTGGGATTTCGCTGGCATTGGCATTCCTGGCGCATAGTACCAGCATCCTCCCGCTGGCTGCCATCGGTCTCTTCCTGGCGGGTCGGGCCCTTTGGACAGGGCGCCGCACGGAGTGGCGGACCGTGCTGATCGCGGGCGTCTGCTGCCTGTTGGCCTTTGCACGGAATGGCCTGCAGACGCCCGTCATGACCGCGTTCCTGCTGGACTTCATCACCGGGAATTCATCCTTGGCCAGGCCTCTTTTTATGGCCCTGGCATTCGCGGTTCCGATCCTGCTGCTTGTGGCCCTGCGCCGGTTCTTGCCGCCCTTGGTGCGCGATGTTCCATTCATGGCCTGGACCCGGCGCGCGCTGGACTGGCTGCCGGGCCTGGCCATGGCGACATGGCTGCTGTACCAGTATGCCGTGCGCCCGCTGGTGGAGGCAGGGGCAGATCGAATGAATCTGGTGCTGGTCGGTCGCCTGGTGGGACCGCTGACGCTTCTTTTGGCGGTCGCCTTCTTCGCCCGTCGGCGCTGGACGCACGGCACGGCTCCGCAGCGACTGTTCCTGCTCGCCGGGGCGGCCGCAGCCCTTGTGCATGTGCGGCATCGCATGGCCTACTCATTGATCATGTGGTCGCTACGGCGGTATATCCCGCTGGTCGTCCCGTTCATGGCAGTCGCAGGGGCGGTGGTCCTGGCGGAGATGCTGGCCGCCCGGCAGCGGTGGGTTCGTTACTGCGGCATCGGCCTGCTGGCGCTCACCCTCGGCGGAATGGGCTGGGATGCCTGGCCCCTGCTGCAAGGGCGCGAGCATCGGGGGCTGCCTGCCTTCACGGCAGACCTGGCAAGGGTCATGGTCGATGCAGACTTTATCCTGTGCGATCATGTTCGCTATGCTACGCCGCTACGTTATGCCTGGGGGCTTCCGGCCTATCAATTCCAGCGTCAACCGGACGGCACCGCCACCGGAGAGGCCGCGCAGGCCATGCGCCTGCTGGCGGACCGCGTGGCAGCCGGGGATAGGGTCTACTATGTGACGGTCAGTGATGGCTTTGCGCATCCCGACTTCCGGCTTGAGTGGGTTCGGTCGTTCGAACAGACCTCGGAAACCCTACCCTTGTTGAAATCCACCCTGCCCCGCTCATGGCAGCCCGCGCGGAATCATGCGAACGTGTACCGCTGCGTGCCGCATGACACCGCCGGTACGGATACTCCTGTCGATGGTCCCGGCATCTCTACCCCCTTGGGGGTTGGGTATCATTCCATGGGGCTCGTGGAAGGCTTCGGGCCGATGCAGCGCAGCGGAAAAACCAGCTTTCGCTGGACGGATGGCCGGGGGGCGCTTTATGTGCCTGCCGCCGGAACCCAGGGCGCGACCCTGGAACTTCTGCTGGCCTCTGGCAGGAAAGAGGCGACCCCCGTCCCTGTCGACCTCCTGCTCAATGGACGCTTGTTGGCGACGGTGCCTTTAGCGCAGGCTCTGCAGGTTGTGCGGGTCGATGTACCGCCCAGCGTCAAGAAGCCTGTCATGCTGCTGGAACTGCACAGCGGCGTATGGAATCCCGCAGATTATGGAATTAAGGGGTATCCCGAGCAGCTCGGCATACGGGTTGCCACGGTACAGATGATGCGACCGGGCGATAAGAAGGATCCATCGACACGGCAAGACCTGGAGGGTTTGGAATGAAAAAAAGCGCACTCGTAATGGGTGGGGTGCTCGTGTTACTGGCGGGCTGCACAGGATGGCATGGGGGCGTAGCGCGGGATGGGGCGGATACCTTTTCCCAGCGGGCCGATGGTCGTACCGGAGCGGCCGCCGGAGCCGATCGGCTGGCCGTGGATATCCAGTTCCTGGATGCCTTTGCCGAGGAAATATCGGCGGTACTGCTGGAGGCGGGGGTGCTTGCGCAGCGCACCGGTGGACGCACCGGCTTCACAGCAGAGGATCTTGACCGGCATGCGTATCTGATGTTCCGGTTTCAGTTGTGCCGATCGGCCTTATGGGATATTGCCGAAAGCTACCGGAGCGAGCCCGCCCTGCTTGGACGGCGCACCGACCGCCTCATGGCGCAACTGATCAGCATCCGTACCGCCATGCAGATCACCTACAGCGACAGCCAGTTCCTGTTGCATTTCCACGACCATGAGGAATCGCGGGCGGCACTCAACCATGGCTATCCCCTGGCTGGACTCGAGGCTGGCACGTATGATGCCATTCTGGAAACGGCACTGGATCCGGCCAATCTGGATGCACGCGATGCCGCCTGGCATTATTTCCTAGCGGAGACCGCCCCCGGCGGCGATATCGGCCGTGCCATGGAGGACGACGCGTCGATGCGTGCGATGGTCGAATCGATCCACCTGTATCATACGTTTGGCGAGGCGGCGATAGAACGGTTGCTAGGAAAGCGCGGCGTGATCTTTCCTGCCTTCGAAAACCGGATACGGCAAAGCCTGGCCGCCGGAGCGCTCAAGGCGGCTGGCGAAGCCGGCCTGACCGGCGTGAAAGCGCTAGGGCATTTCTCGGTGAAACTGGTGCGCCCGCTGACACACTCCCCCCTGGCCCGTCCCACCGAATTCACGCGGGATCAGGTCGACCTGATGAAGACGCTGATCCAGCCCGGGGATATCCTCCTGACCTACGCCACCGGCAATCTCTCGAACCTATTCCTGCCCGGTGTCTTTAAACATGGCATGGTCTATGCCGGGAATGACCTGCAGCGAGACACCTTGCAGATCCGTCACAACTGGAAAGACGTCCCCCGTCGGCAGGCCCTGATCGAGGCCGTGGGGAAAGGGGTTATCTGGAATGACCTCGATGCCATCGTGGGCCAGAAGATCACCCGGCTGGCAGTGTTGCGCCCACGGCTGACCGCCGAGGAGCGCCGGGGATTTCTGCAGGGCGTCTACGATTACCTTGGCCATCCCTACGATCTGCGGTTTGACTTTTCCTGCACTAAACGGATTTGCTGCACGGAGCTGATTTATCACACGCTCGACGGACGGGGCGGGATCCGGTTCCCGATGGTGATGCGGTTCGGTATGCCGACGCTGGCCGCCGATGACATCCTGAACTACTACCTATCCGCACCGGAAGGTCCGTTCTCGATGGTTTTCCTGGGCGTACCCGAGCAGGACAGTCATGCCGGAACCGTACTTACCGGGGCAGACGCCGACAGCCGGTTGCGCACATTGTTGAGCCGGTAGCTAGAGCCTATCCG
>DIZZ01000216.1:0-4557 GCA_002428045.1 Verrucomicrobia bacterium UBA6015 | reverse complement strand
CCGTCGGCACGCGCTGGCGCTTGAGCAGACGGCGATAGCGGTCGGGCAGGCCACAGATGAATTCCTGAGCCTGCTGTGCGGACGCAGGCAGACCACTTAATTCAGGGAGTTTCCAGGCATCGATCAGGAATTCGAGAATCTCGAGATAGTCCTGCGCCGTATAGACGCCCATTCGCTGCGCCAGCGCCTCGAAGACGGCGAACGTATCGCCCGCCGCCGCCCCTTGCTCACGCATGTTCATCGCGGGCATGACGATTTGCTTGCGCAACAGGTCGGCCATTGCCAACAGCGCCTCGGTGGTATCCAGCTCCAGGAATTTTTGAACAAACAGTCGATAGGCCCGTGCATGCCATCCTTCATCCCCGGCGATGAGGCCCGACATCTTGAACAACCGCTCGGCGCCGACGGCCTTGGCCAGCTTGCCAACATTGCGATGCGAGCGGTTGGTGGCCAGCTCCTGAAAGCTCGTGTAGACGAAGAACCGGTAGGGATCGCGCCCGGTCTGGATGTCCATGCCGTCGTGGATGAGATTGTTGATCACCACATCGATCTCGCGCATGTTGACACGGCCCGACAGCATCAGGTAGCGAGATAGCGCATCGCCGTGCCGGTTTTCCTCGCCGCACCAGGCCCGGTTCCAGGCGGTCCATGGACTCTTCGGCGCGGCACCGGCCTCGCTGACCCCCTCGATATGCGCCAGCCAAGTGGCATAGGTCGGCAACGCCTCCTCGGTCACGGTGTCGCCGACCAGCACGCTGATCACATCATCCGGCAGTTGCCGGGCCTCGGCCTGCAACTCCAGCAAGGCGTCGCGTCCCGCTTCTGTCGCGAAATCGGGCAGGAAATCCGTTGGTTGCCAGAGATCATCGATCGGTCGCAGCAGCGAGCCGATCCGCTCGTCGATGAACGGTTCAAGATGGCTCATGATTTCAGTCCGGCTCGGTTCGTGCATGGCAGTCCTCCTTTTCCAGGGCGGTTTCCAACAAGGGTGCAGATCTCATCCGCGTTTGGCAAACACGGGTAGGCTCGCACGATTAAATATAAAGGTCAACCACAGATCCAAAACCACCGAGCCTGCACCGGGCGCATGTCACTTCTGGATTCCGAGATGCGTAAATGCTTTAATGACTTGCATGAACCCATGTGAATCGAGGAATATCTGGCGACGCGGATCGAACCGTTGCGTAAAGAACTGAAGATGCTGTGAAAGAGAATGGTATTGTTGACATCGGGAACACCCAGAGGCTCAGGGAATAGAAGGAAAAAACCTATGGAACCTAAACTGAAATCCAGTAACGTAATTAAACGGCATCCGGCAAATCCGGTGCTTTCAGGAAAAGATATCCCGTATCCGGCCACATTGATTTTCAACGCCGGCGTAGCCAAATACCAGGGGCGTTACGTCATGGTCTTCCGCAACGACTACGGACGCTGGGGAGATCCGAAATTCGACGGGACAAATCTGGGTCTTGCATACAGCCGGGATGGCATCCGCTGGGAGGTGCAGCCGCAACCCTGCTGGCAGTGGAAGGACGGGGAGGTCGGGCGCGTCTATGATCCGCGCCTCGTTGTAATGGATGGGCGTTGTTACGTATGTTTTGCCTTGGATACTAAGCACGGCTGCCGCGCCGGCATTGCTGTGACAGACGATTTTACCCAATTCGATGTGCTTGACGTGACCGTGCCGGATAATCGTAACATGGTTCTTTTTCCCGAAAAGGTGGCAGGAAAATACGTGCGGCTGGAACGTCCGTTCCCGGTTTACGGACGCGGCGGCGGGGACAGATTTGACATCTGGAGCTCGGAATCACCGGATCTGCGGCATTGGGGTAATGCAAAACTGGTGCTCGGTGTAGAGGATGTGCTGTACGCGAATGACAAAATCGGTCCGGGGGCGCCACCGATCAAGACTCCGCGCGGGTGGTTGACGACATTTCACACAGTAGACCGCGACAACGCGCGTGGCAAGAATGGTTGGGAGGCGCGTTGGCAGAAGCGTTATTGCGCTGGAATCATGCTGCTGGATCTGAATGATCCCTCGCGTGTTATCGGGCTGAGCACAGAACCTCTGCTGGCTCCGGAGACCCCGTACGAGACCGACGAAGGATTCCGCACCCATGTGATTTTTCCCGGCGGAATGATCCTGGAAGAGAGCGGTGAAGTGAAGATATACTATGGCGCTGCAGATACGGTTGAATGCCTGGCGACGGCTCACGTGGATGATCTGATCGGGCTGTGTTCCCCTCTGAAGGCTCTTGCAGAACCCCTCGTGGTGCCCGGCTTCAAGCGGGCTCCATGAGGGGTTCTGCAAGTACCCCAAATAACTGCCAATTATCGCTGGCTGACGAATTGGCTTGCAGGCCGGGTAACGTTTTCCCATGATTCGAGCCATGAAGACATGGCTTATTCCGGGGCGTATGGCGTTTCCAAGGATGGGTGCTTTCTCCGGGTACCCAGGCCGGCTGATCCCGGTTTTCGCGGTTCTCTTTCTCGGACTTCAGCTCCAGGCTGGCGAACGATGGCACGGGATTTCAGTGTTCGGACCGAAAGGCCTGAAGTACGCCCCCGGCCAGCGGTTTGCGTACCTGAATCCCGAGGCACCGATCGCCGGTCGCTTGCGCATGGCTGGCAATAGCTTCTCGAAGCTGACGACCTTCGGTCTGACCGGGGCGGCCCCGCAGTGGATGGAGGAGTACTGCTTCGAAGCGCTGGGGATCAAGTCCTGGGATGACGACGAAGCCTATTCGGTGTATGGCCTGCTGGCCGTATCGTTTGAAATCGCCGATGACAAGACCTCGATGACCATCCGGCTGCGACCGGAGGCACGCTTCGCCGACGGGCAGCCGGTCACGGCGGATGACGTGGTCTTCTCGTATCAGCTTCTCTTTGATCCCGACGTCAACCCCGCGCTGCGCCTGCACCTCAAGCCTGTGGATCGGATGGTGGCGGTGGATGCACTGACCGTGCGGGCTGACTTCAACACCTTTTCCCGCGATCTGCCCATCTATGTGGCACGGCTGGTCATCTATCCCCGCCATGTCTACGGGCGGCCCGGTGTCAATCTCGGGGCGGATTTCCAGACCGTCCCGCCGGTGGGCAGCGGCCCCTACCGCATCAAGGATTTCGAGATGGGGCAGCGGATCCTGTACGAACGGCGCGATGACTACTGGGGAAGGGAGCTACCCTACACCAAAGGGTATCTGAACTGGAAAGAGATTGAGGAGCAGATGTTCTTCGATGCCTTCTCGGAAATCGAGGCACTGAAGAGCGGGCTGATCGATTTCAAGTGCAACTTCCAGCCGGATGTCCTGCAGAAGCTGGATGTGGAAGGGCTGCGTCAGGGCTATCTCAAGCGCACGTTCTTCCCGATCACCCGTCCCTCGGCGATGAAATGCATGGTGTTCAATCTGCGTCGTCCGCTGTTCCAGGATGTCGAACTGCGCAAGGTGCTCGTGTCGCTGTACGACTTCGAAGCGATCAACCGCAATTTCCAGTACGGTGAGGATATCCTCCTAGTCAGCTATTTCCATACCCAGCCCCAGTTGCGGGCAGAGGCCGGTCCGGCGCAGGGGCGGGTGCTCGAGATCCTGACCAATCTGGCGGCAAGGCATAACCGCGACGGGGCCGTTCATGTGCCACCCTCCGCGTTGACGCAGGGCCCCAGCGAACTCGGGATGGATGCCGACGGCAAGCGGATGACCCTTGACGAGCGCATCTATGCCGCCTCGCGGCGGTTGGATGAACTGGGATGGCGCTGGGATCCGCAGCAGGGCGTACGGGTCAAGGACGGTCAGCGGCTCTCGTTCGAGATTCTGATGGATGAAAGCGACATGTTCTATTATACCGAGGTCTGCCAGTTGGCCGGGGTGGATGCGCGGCTCTCGACGCTTTCGGGACTGGAGGTGCAAAGCCGGACCCGAAACTTCCAGTACGATTGCCACCGGGGCTGGTTCGACGGGCGCAAGGCACCGGGGCGGGAACTGGCGCGGCACTTCATGTCAACCGAGGCGGATGTCAAGGGCTCCGCCAACCGCTCGGGCATGAAGAATCCGGCAATAGACGACGTGCTGGAGGTCATCAGCACCACCGAGGACCGCGAAACGCTCGAGACCTATTGTAAAGTGTTTGACCGGATCATGTGCAGCAACTGGTATGTGCTGCCGCGCACCTGGCCGGTACGCGACCATGCGGTGTACTGGGCACATCTGCAAGGCCCGTCGACGTACGTCTCCGGCCTGTGGGCCTATTACAATCTACGGTGGTACTGGTGGTTTGACGAGTCTCGCCAGCAGGCACTGAAAACCGAGAAACGTGGGGGAGAATGAAACGACTCAGCATTATATTTTCGGCCTGCTGCCTGGTGGCTGGTGTTGTCTTGGCGGGCGAGAGCGCCCCCCCTCGACCGGCAGCCTGGGCACAGCCCCTTGAACTGGACGGCGTCCCGAACGCAAGGAGGCCGTCCGCTTCCTGCAGATTGTCACGGATCCTGAGCGAGCCCCGGTTATTGTGCACTGCCTTCACGGTGCCGACCGCACTGGATCGCTGTGCGCCATCTAC
>DIZZ01000207.1 GCA_002428045.1 Verrucomicrobia bacterium UBA6015 | reverse complement strand
GAACGTGACGCCAAGCACCATCAGCAGTGCCAGCAGCCCCAGCACGATGATTACCGCCACGCCATTTTTGTTATTTTTTTCCATACGTTTTCCCCACAAAATCCACCGATGCTCGTATCCCAAAAGATAGGGCGCGGGCGTCCCCGCCAAGCCGCGCCCGTCTAACCCACCGCCTCCGCCACGAGCGGCTCGCACGGAGGTCTTTGCCCTACCTCTTCAAATCCCATTCCCCTCGGCTTCCCTCAGTAATTGTTCCGTGCCGTGTTCACGCAATGCGCCCGCGTGGTGTAAGTCCATTGGTTGGTTGTCGTCCCCTCCGCAAAGTCTAACTTATAGCAATTTACTCCCCACGGATCCTTGAACCCCTCGGCGTAATGCACATTATCGAACTCCATGAACACGATCTTGAAGCGGTTCGCCGTCGCGTCATCCCCCCCCAGAATCGCCACGGCAGCCGCATCCATCTCGCTGACGGCAGGGAAATTGGTATAGGTATTCCAATAGGCTATCCAGGCCTGCTGCAGGGCTTCGACCTCGTCGCGTGCCCGAGTAACCCTGGCCCGCTCGCGTGCCCGCATCAGGGCAGGGAAGAGCAGCGCCGAGAGAATCCCAACCACCACCAGCACCACCAGCATCTCCATCAGCGTGAAGGCTTTTTTAGATTTCATCATTGAGCGTTCCTTTTGCTCAGCTTTTGCCACGTGAACAGGCAAGGATGCCTGTTCTACCTTTCATCGATGGGTATCCGCCCACTCCGTGTTGTCCGGGTCGTATTCATGATCTTCTGCATACACGCGTACCTTTGACGCGAACGGCTTGTCCGAGGTCATCTTCAGCGATACTTCGACCGCCCCCGGCAGCCCTGAAGCTCCCGCCGAAGCTGGAATCGCGACAAACGTGAAGTCGCCGCCTTCGCATAATACGCTGGACGCTCCATCCAAGGTCCGCGTCAAGCCACCCGATCCTGAGTAGCTGACCCTTTCGATCGCGGCACTGTTGGTGGAGCCCTCATCGGCAAACATCGCGAAGGATAAACTCGATCCCGATATCGTGAACTGCTGCAAGGCATTGCTCGAGGCAACGGCGCGCGCCAGATCCTGCTGTAGCAGGTTGATCGCGGCCCGGGCCTCCAGGCCAACATCCGCTTGGCGCATACCCACCTCCCAGCTCCGGGCACTCACTTGAAAAATGTTGGCCAGCATCAGCACAATGATCATCAGGATGCCCATCGCCACCAGCAGCTCGATCAGTGTGAAGCCGCCCGCCCTGCGGGCGAGACAGACTGCCCTGGGGGTGAGACAGACTGCAGACTGCAGACTGCAGACTGTAGACTTTTTGCTTATGCTCTGTTTTTTAATTTCCATCCTCCGCCCCCTAAGTGTCACGTCTCCAGTCTGTAGTCTGCAGTCTGCAGTCTTCCCCTTCCCCCCTACGGCATCCCCGAATAAAAGAACTCCGTATAGAATTTCGCAGCACTGGCCTTGAACGCGTTTGGATCGTTGTCCCCGTACTGCCCGCTGCGGCACCAGAGCGTCGCGGAACGTAAGCCACTGCCTGCATCACTCACATTCAAGATGTACCGCATATGAAGCCCAGACCCATCGGGAAATTGCAAGGGATCGGAAACACTGCTTTGAACCACAACATTCGTCAACCCAACCACCACTGCCGCTTGGAACTCCGTCAAATTCGTCCACACCGTGCCGTCCTGGATTTGCAGCGCCTCGGCCCGCATGGTATTGAGAACATAATCGCCAAAAAGTGCCTCCTGGGTGCTTTCATGCGCCGTCTCGATCTGTTTCATGCCGCTGGGGAAGAGACTGAACAAGGTCAGCATCCCCATGGCGACCAGGAAGATCGCCAGATTGATCTCGATCAGACTGAATCCGCGTTTTTGCGCTTGTACTGTCATCCTCGGCTCCCTTGCTAGTTGATCGAGATCTTTCCCGCCTGTGTTACCTGAATGGTAAAGGCAGCCGCACCAAGCGGAGCATTCCGTTGACGCATCTGGAGGTTGTTCAATGGCACTTTAGCCGATCCGTCGGGCTTGAATGCCACCTCTGCCGATGAACCAAACTCGATTCCCTCCGGCAAGGATCGAAAAGGACCGGCATAATTGGTGGTGATGCTTCCGGTTTCCCAGTCCTTGAGCCGCACGCTGATCTGCATGTCATTGGTGGCTCCACTTCGGAACTTCACATAGGTCTCCTGCTGTTTGATAATGGCATTCTGTCGAGCCTGGGTCAGTACTGCTCGCACATTGGATACCGCCCCGCTAACGCCCGCGCCCCGCACCACACCGCGCAACGAGACCGAGGCAACCCCCATCATGATGAACATGATGAGCATGACGGTCATCAACTCCAGCAGGGTAAAGCCTGCCGTCCGGCGGCGGTGGGAAGAAGACTGCAGTCTGCAAACTGCAGACTGCAGGCCTTTGGCTGTCGACGTTTGGCTGACTCGCTGGTTTTTCATTGCGAAGGTCGCTTTCCTTTGCCGTTTGCAGGCGGCGTCTTTTATTCCACATTCGTGCCGCTGTTGTCGTTATTCAGGTCCAGTGTGATTTTGTACTTTTCACCATCCGGATTCAGCACATTTCCATGCTCGTCCCAGCGCAGCTTGTTGGTATCCAGAACCGGTGGGATACTGTTGGTTAAAAACCTCATCACCGGATTGTTATCATCATCATCCCCGTAGGTTTTATCAACCCCGCTCCGCAAATCGACGTCCTCTGCGGGCATTTTCCGCTCCTGCATTTTATAGGCTTGAATGGCTGCCTCGATCACTTTTCTCTCAATCTGTACTTGCTTATCCTTGGCTGCGTTCTTGACCTTGAAGAAGGCTGACAGAAGCAACCCCGCCAGGACCATGATCACCGAGATGACGATGAGCAGCTCCAGCAGGGTGAAGCCGAGGGAGGATCGCAGACGGCAGCCCCAAGACCGAAGACTGAAGACTGAAGACTTTTTCCTGATACTCTTGATTTTCATTTCGATGTTCCCGCTTTCCTACTGTTTCCGCCAGCTTGTCACATCGTCATCCGTGTCATCCGTGCCATCGGCTCCGGCTGACCAAACGGCCACGCTCAATCTCAGGTTCTCGCTCATCGCAGTGACTTTTCCGTCATAATCGGTGTCCAGTGCAATGCGGTAGCGATTTCCCCAGGGATCTCGGAATTCCGTCGCATTCAGATTGAAATCCATGTATGATATTTTCTTAGCATTTTGTCCGTTATGGTTCTCTCGCCCACGCAGAATCTGGATGACAGCCCTGCCCGTTTCATAATGGGTACCACCACCAGGCGACACGGAGTCAGCCGCTATCGTAGGAAAGCTGCCGTAATCAACGTAGTACGCGTTCCAAGCGGTTTCGAGCTGCTCCACCCCGTCCCGGGCCTTCACATTGGCTGACTGCCGTCTGGCCACATTCAAACCAGCCATGATCAGCCCCGCCAGCAACCCGATGATGGCAATCACCACCATCATCTCGATCAGGGTAAATCCTCTGCTCCGTGACCGGACGTTCCCATATCCTCTCGCCGTCATTAAACCTCCCTTGATGCCTCAGTTCGTGATATCGTCCGCCGTTCCGGATGTTCCATCCGGGCCGCACGACCACAGTGTGTACTCCTGATGTGGAGAAGGCGATTGATATTTGAACTCGGAGCCCCACGGATCCGAAATGGTGATAGAGGCATTCGTGTAAGTCTGATGCATACCGGGTAACTCAGCTCCCTGAGAACCTCCCTGTGTGCCTACATCCGCCAGATAGTGAGCCCAACGATCCTTGGCTCGTTTATCGCGCTCGGTGTCTTCATTATAGGGAAGCCGCTGCGTCGGCACCGAATTGCCCTGACCGTCTATAAACGAACCGCCCTGGGCACGTGGATAAAGATGCGCATACAACCCGTAGGCGTAACCGATCTGATCCGCCGTGATAGGTGCATTCGGGTTCCGCATTGACGGTGGTTGCCTGCTGGCATCCTCGTACACATAGGCCGTACTCTGCACCGGCGGATAAATTCCGTATTCGGCATAATACTCGTTGAGCGCGTGCTGGATGTTCTGAAGATTTGCCGTGGCTTTCGCCGTCTCGGAACGATCCCTGATGATCGCGCTCAATTTCAACAGCATGCCCGAAAGCACCAGGATCACAAGGATGACCACCATGACTTCAATTAGAGTGAAGCCTCCTTTTCTACCGTTTCTTGTTTTCATGCCTTGTCCTCTCATCGCTTACTCGAACCGAACCTGCGGAAACGCACCGCCTACAATACTGCAGACGGGGTGGAACCCGTCCCTCCTTAGTGCCTAATGCCTAATCCCTCGCCCCTCGTCCCTATCCCGACATTTCGCTGATGATCGAGATCAGCGGAACAAACATGGCGATGACGATCGTACCGATGATCAGCGCCAGGACGACGATCATGATGGGCTCGATGATCGAGGTCAGCCCCTCTACCGCCATGTCGACTTCCTCATCGTAACCGTTCGCCACCCGGACCAGCATTTCCGGCAGCGCACCAGTCTCCTCGCCCACGTCCACCATACTGACCACCATGCCCGGGAACACCCCCGAAGCCTCCATCGGCATCGCCACCGATTCCCCTTCCTTGACGCTGTCATGGATGCTCTGGATCGCATTGGAAATGACCTGGTTGCCAGCGGTATCGCGCACGATCATCAGCGCCTGCAGAATGGGCACACCGGATGACATCAACGTGCCCAGCGTACGGGCAAACCGGGCCACCGCCGTCTTACGGAACAACGAACCGAACATCGGAGCCTTCAGCGAGACCCGATCCAACAACAAGGCACCGCGCGGAGTTTTCTTCAACGCCTTGAAAAGCGCCACAGCACCAAAGCCTAGACCGAGGATCAGCCACCAGCGCTGGGCAACGGTATCACTGATATTGATCACAAACTGGGTCAACGGCGGTAACCCCTTGCCGCCGCTCAACCCTTGGAAGATCTCAGCGAATTTGGGGATGATGAAAACCATCAAGAAGCCCAAGATACCCATGGCTGCAACAAGCACAACAATAGGGTAGGTCATGGCACTCTTGACCTTACCCTTGATGCGCTCGGATTTCTCCATGAACTCTGCCAGACGCACCAGCACGGTGTCGAGCAACCCGCCCGCTTCGCCCGCCTTGACCATGTTGATATATAGCTTGTCAAACGTTCGCGGATAGGCCGCCAGCGCTTCGGAAAACGTCCCCCCGCTCTCGACCGCCTCGCCCATGCCGACCAAGGCCTCGCGCAAGCCCGGTGTTTTTTCTTGCTTGAGCAGGATCCGCAAACCGCGCAGCAGCGGCAACCCAGCCTCGATCAGCGTCGCCAACTGGCGGGTGAACACCATCAACTGCTTCTGCTTGACACGGGGCTTGAGAAACGCAGGCAACGCCAAGCCTTTATTGGACTTCGGTGCAGGAGTCGCCTTCCGAGCCCCCCCCGCCGCAGGCTTACCTGACTTGGCCGCCCCGCCAACCTCGGCCACACGCGTAGGGAACAGTCCCTGGGTACGAATCGCACTAACGGCCTGGTTCTGGCTGCCGGCCTCGATGACGCCTTCTACTTCAGCCCCTTTGCCATCCATCGCGATGTAGCGAAACCTAGCCATAAATCCCTCCCCAGTTTTATGGTATTCTACGCCATTCCAAGATTATAACAATAAAAAAAACGGGCCATGCTCGGATTAAGCATCGCCCGTCTCTTCGATATCAACATTTACTTGACTAGATTCAGTCCTGCCAGTGTGATTTACGCCGTCGCCACCTCGGTCTTGCGTCCAACCCACTCGAGAAGTGCCATTTCGGACCCATCGCTGCCACGCCGCCCCAGCTTGAGCACACGGGTATATCCTCCCGCACGCCCCTCACAGATCGGGACGATCTCTGCAAACAACGTTTCGACCACATCCACCTGATGAAGAAGGGAAATCGCGTGGCGCCGGGCGCTCAATGTCCCCGGACGCGCCATCGTGACCATCTTCTCCGCCAGCGAACGCGCTATCTTTGCCTTCTGTACCGTTGTCGTAATGCGCCGTTCCTTGATTAAATTACATACCAATCCCGTCACAAGCGCTTGGCGATGTGATGAACTCCGTCCCAGCTTCTTTCTTACCGCGCGATGCCGCATAGCCCGCCCCCATCCTACAATTAGTGTTTCAGTAAATCAGTGTCAATCGCAACCCCAAGGCCCAATCCGAGCTCTTCGAGTTTAGCCTTGATCTCGTTCAGCGACTTCTTGCCGAAGTTTCGGTACTTAAGCATATCCGCCTCGGTCTTCATCGCCAATTCGCCGACGGTTGTGATATTCGCATTGTTCAGGCAATTGGCGGCACGCACGCTGAGCTCAATCTCATTGACGCTCATCGCCAGTTTCTGCCGCAATTCCTCGCGCTGCGAGTTCTCTTCCCTTGCATTCTCCTCAAACTCAATCACCTGCCGGTCGTAGTTGAAGAACACATCCAAGTGATGATTCAAGACCGCTGCCGAGAGCTTGAGCGCTTCGTCTGGCGAGACCCGTCCATCCGTCCATACATCCAGGATAAGCTTGTCGTAGTCGGTACGTTGCCCCACGCGGGTATTCCCGGTGGTGAAGTTGACACGGCGCACTGGCGAAAAAGCCGCATCGATCGGAATACGCCCGATGACCTGCTGCGGAGCCTTGTCCAGCTCTGCCGGACGATACCCACGCCCCATCTCGAATTCAAGCGTCATCTTTAGGGTGATCGCATCGGAAATCGTTGCAATGTGCAGATCCGGATTCAGGATCTGTCCATAATCCCCCAAATCCAGATCCCCCGCCTTGACCTCGCACGGGCCCTTGATGCCGATCTGGACCACGCGCGGCTCACGAACCTCGGTCTTCACCAAAACCTGCTTGAGATTCAAGATGATGTCGGTCACATCCTCGACAACCCCCTCGATCGCACAGAACTCATGCGCAGCCCCACCGATGCTGACCGCCGTGATTGCCGCTCCCTCAATCGAGGAAAGCATCACACGGCGCAACGAATTGCCGATTGTACGTGCGTACCCGACCTCAAACGGTTCAGCAACAAACTGGGCATACGTAGCCGTCGCTGTTTTCTCTTCCTTGACCACCCGCTTGGGTTTTTCAAACCTGCTTACTCTTATGGGCATATCGTTATATCCTCTTACTTGTTAAACGATCTTAGAAACGCCTGATGCCTTGCGTGGTTGCGCCTATACAGGCAACACCCCATCAAACACGACGGCGCTTGCGAGCGCGGCAGCCATTGTGGGCAACCGGTGTCACGTCCTGGATAAGCGACACACTCAACCCCGCCGACTGCAATCCTCGCACCGCCGACTCACGCCCTGCGCCTGCACCCTGCAAACGCACCTCGACCTCATGCATCCCCTTGGATGCCGCCGTCCGCCCAGCTTCCTGCGCAACCATGGTTGCCGCAAACGCCGTGCTCTTGCGAGATCCCTTGAATCCGGCCCGCCCTGCACTGCTCCACGCAATCACGCCACCCTTAGGGTCGGTGATCGCCACCTGCGTGTTATTGAAGCTTGCGTTGATGTGCGCCACGCCTACCGGAATACTACGAGCTCCGCGAACCTTCTTATGGACGACTGGTGCTGCTACCGGTTCATCCCCAAGGATATCAGCAGCCGTCACCCCCGCCTTGACCTCGGTCGGCTCAGCAACCGCCGCTTTTTTCTTATCCGTATCTTCGGCCATACCATCTCTCCTTAAAACACCCGCATCCTACTGCAAAACCTGCTTATTTCTTGACGGCCGCACGAGCCTCTTTGCCCCTGACCGCACCCACCGTACGACGCGGCCCCTTGCGTGTCCTCGCATTCGTACTCGTCCGCTGGCCACGCACTGGCAACCCACGACGATGACGGATCCCCCGATAGCTGCCCACGCTGATCAAACGGCGGATATTGGAGGTCACCTCACGACGAAGGTCGCCTTCGACCCGGTACCCCCCTTGGATAACCTCTATCAATACACGCAATTCATCCGACGTCAAGTCATCCGCCTTCTTGGCCGGATCCACTTTGGCTTTCGCCAGAATCTCAGCAGACGTTGTCGGCCCAATCCCATAAATGTAACGCAGTGCATACTCTATGCGTTTGCGCCCCGGTATATCCACACCCAATACTCTCGGCATTCCGAATCTCCTTAAACATTCGCCTTTCGCCACGGCATTCCAGCCGGTGACACGGCAGATTCCAATCCTAAACTACCCCTGCCGCTGCTTATGCCGCGGATTTGTGCAGATCACCCGCACGACGCCCTTGCGCCGGATAACCCGGCACTGCTCACACATCCGTCTAACTGATGCTCTGACCTTCATCGCACACCCTCAAAATTTTTAAAGCTTCACAACCTACACACAAATCAACGATAAGTCCACTAAAAACTATATCGTCAGTATTTCCGGTCCATCCGGGTGAATCGCTACCGTATGCTCGAAATGAGCCGACGGCAAATGATCACGCGTCCGCACCGTCCATCCATCATCCATCACCTTCACCGCCGCCTTGCCTAGGTTCACCATCGGCTCAATGGCCAACGTCATCCCCGAGCGCAAGACAACCCCCTTGCCAGGTCGCCCGAAATTGGGAACCTGCGGATCCTCATGCAACGCACGACCGATGCCGTGCCCAACATAGTCCTTCACCACCGAAAACCCAGCAAACTGTACCACCCGCTGTACCGCATACGAGATATCCGAGAGCCGATTTCCACACATCGCCTCTGCGATCCCTGCCTTCAGCGCCTGCTCCGTTACCCTCACCAACCGGATCCACTCCGGATTCGTAACACCAACCATTACCGTAGTCGCCGTATCGCCGAAAAAACCGTCGATCAAGACCCCGATATCCAAGCTGACCAGATCCCCGATCTCGACACGCCGATCCCCAGGGATTCCATGAACCACTTCATCGTTGACCGATACGCAAATTTCGCCTGGAAATCCTCGATACCCAAGAAACGCACATTCCCCACCTGCTTGCCGAATCAGATCCCCTGCATAGCCACTGATCTCACCGGTTGTCAACCCCGGCCTCAGCCACGCCGCCACTTGATCCCGAACCTTGGCCGCTACCCGGTTACTAACGCGCATCCGCTCTAAATCGTCATGGGTCTTGATTACGATCATTCCCGAAACCAGTCCCCACTACCGTTGCTCATCCTATGCCCGGCCACGAATCCGGCCATGACGCAGGAACCCGTCGTAATTGCGCATAACCAGATGAGATTCAATCTGGCGTACCGTATCCAATGACACACCCACGATAATCAACAAGCTCGTGCCACCCATGAAATCAGACACCACGGGGGGTACGTCAAAATATTGCGATAACACCGACGGCAACACCGCAATCGCTGTCAGGAAAAGTGCACCCACGAGCGTCAGCCGGGTCATCGTCATATCCAGGAAATCAGCCGTCGGGCGTCCCGGACGAATCCCTGGAATATAACCGCCACTCTTCTTGAGGTCGTCGGCAATCTGGAGCGGGTTGAATTGTGTCGCCACCCAGAAATACGAGAAAAACAGCACCATCAGCGAATACACCGTCAGATACAAAGGAGACCCATTCTGCAACATCATACCAATGTGCCGCGTCGAGGAAATCTTCATGAGGATCGCCGCAGGGAAGACGAGGATCGCCGAGGCAAAGATGATCGGCATCACACCGGAATAGTTGATCCGGAGCGGCATGTATGTATTCTGACCGCCGTACACCTTATTCCCAACCACACGCCGGGTGGTATGGATTGGAATCTTGCGAAGGGCCTCGGTGAGCGCCACCGTACCGGCCGTGACAAGGAACATCATCGCCACGAGCCCGATGGCTTCAAACGGCCCGAATAGAGCCTGTCCACCGACCTGGCTGAACAACGCTACCGCAGCACTGACCGCCGTCGGGAGGCCACTGAGAATGTTCACGGTAATCACGATGGATATACCGTTGCCGATGCCGCGCTCTGTAATCTGCTCGCCCAACCACATCAGCAGCATCGTTCCCGTGGTGGTGGTCAGTACCGTAAGCAGACGGAATCCCATCCCGCTCATTTCCTTGGAGACAATCTGGTCGCCGCCTGGAACCCCGCCAAACCCCTGTTCCAACGTCAGTGCTAGCAGGAACCCTTGCACAACACAAATGATCAGCGTCAGATAGCGCGTGTATTGCGTGATCTTGGCTCGTCCTGTGTCGCCTTCTCGGGCTAACCGTTCAAGCTGTGGAATCACGGCCGTCATCAGCTGGATAATGATTGAAGCACTGATATAGGGCATGATACCTAGCGCACCAACGGCGCACCGCCCAAGCGCACCACCGCTGAAGAGGTCGATCATCCCCATGATGCCTCCCCCTGCCTGCGCAGCAATACTATCGATCACCTGTTGCAGCGCTACCGCATTCACCCCTGGCGAGGGAACGAGGGCAATCAGGCGGGTCACGAAGATCAACCCCAACGTAAATAGAATACGCTGGCGCAGCTCAGGAATCTTGAAGGCGTTGATTATCGCTTTGAACATGGGACTACACCACCTCGCAAACACCACCCGCCGCCTCAATCTTGGACTTGGCGCTTTCGCTGAACGCATTCGCCTTGACCGTCAATTTCTTAGTGATCTCACCGCGACCAAGAATCTTGATGCCATCGCTCGCCCCATTAGCCAAGCCCGCTTTGCGAAGTGCCACCGGATCGACCGTTGCACCGTCTTCAAAGCGATCCAACCCCGTGAGGTTGACGCCGATATACTCGACACGTGCCGGGTTCTTGAAACCACGCTTCGGCAGACGCCGGATCAGCGGCATCTGGCCACCTTCAAAGGCCAGCTTATGTTTATGGCCCTTACGAGCCATCTGACCCTTGTGACCTTTACCACTTGTCTTACCCTTGCCGGATGCCATACCGCGCCCAAGCCGCTTGCGACGGTGACGCGCCCCCGGTGTATTCGTCAGTGAATGCAAATCCATTTTCAATTCCTCCGCCCAACGGGCAATCCATGCTTACGCCAAACCGCGTACTCGCGAAATTTCATTCCTCGACCGCAATTGATCCAGTGCAGCCACCGTGGCCTTCACCACATTCACCTTGTTGTTGCTACCCAGCGATTTGGCCAGGATATCACGATACCCCGCCACTTCAAGCACTGCACGGGCACCACCCCCGGCGATAACCCCAGTACCGGGAGCCGCCGGACGCAATAACACACGACCACCGTCAAACTCGCCGATCACTTCATGTGGTATTGTCTTTTCGCGCATCGTTACCGCGAACATTGACTTGCGGGCAATCTCGCCACCTTTGGTAATGGCGTCAGCCACTTCGTTGGCCTTGCCAAAACCGTAGCCGATCCGCCCCTCACGGTCGCCGACGACCACAATCGCGCTGAAACTGAACCGACGGCCACCCTTTACGACCTTCGAACACCGATTGACGAATACTACGCGCTCTTCCAAGTTGCTCTGCGCATTGTCCTTGCTCTCCGCTCTGCTCACTTCGCCTCCTTCAGATTCGTCAGCCCCATTTCCAGGACGCCATCCACAATCGCCTTCACGCGGCCGTGGAAGCGGTACCCGCCACGATCAACCACGAAACGGGTCAATCCCTTGGCCTTGGCCTTCTCGCCCAACTGACGCCCCACGCCCTGCGCGGTCGCAACGGTCGGATTCCCCTCAGTCAAACTCTGCGCCGAAGCCAGCGTCACCGCCGCCGCATCATCTATCAACTGCACATACATGTGCCGGTTCGATATCATGATGGACAGCCGCGGACAAACGGCACTGCCACTGATTTTTGCACGGACACGCGTATGCCGCATCGCCCGTGAGTCTTTACGTGTCTTCACATTCATGCTCAATCCTTACCTTCCATCACTAGGAAACGGTCTTACCAACCTTACGACGAACCTTCTCATTCTTGTACCGCACACCTTTTCCCTTGTAAGGTTCTGCCGGATAGAATGCACGGATGCGCGCCGCCACCTCACCAACCTGCTGCTTGTCGGCACCCGTCACCACCACAGCGGTGCTGTTGGTTACCGTAACCTGCACGGTCTCCGGCACGCTGTACTCGATCGGAGACGCAAATCCTAAGGACAAGCTCAACTTCCGACCACTGATGGCCGCGCGAAAACCGACGCCCTGAATATCGAGTTCCTTCGTGTACCCAGTCTGGACACCGATGATCATATTCTGCAGCAGGCTGCGTACAAGACCATGAAACGCCTTCTTGGTATCATCGACACGGACGATCACCAGCTCGCTTCCAGACTGCTGCACTGAAATACCTGCCGGCAGCTTGATTGCGAGCTTCCCCTTCGGCCCGCTCGTCTCAACCTGCGCACCGCTAATCGCCACGGATATCCCCGACGGAATCGCCACTGGCTTCTTTCCAATTCTTGACATGACTTAGTCCCCCGAAATCACCAAATCGTGCAGAGAATCTCTCCGCCCGTATGCTTTGCCTTTGCTTCTTTATCCGACATCACGCCAGCCGACGTACTCAGGATGGCGATACCCAACCCCCCCAGTACGCGCGGAAGCCCTTCTACACTGCAATACCGCCGCAGACCTGACTTACTGACCCGCTTCAGCCCGCGAATCGCCGGCTCCAGCGAATCATCATAACGCAGCGTCAGCGTCAACGTCTTTTTCAAATCGCCAGTCAGCAGGTAGTCCCTGATGAAGCCTTCCGATTTCATCACACGGGCGACCTCGGCAGTCATCTTCGACCCGGGCATCGATACCTGCTCACGTCCCGTTGCCACCGCATTCCTGATGCGCGTCAACATATCCGACAATGGATCACCAACACTCATATCCGCTCCTCGTTACCAACTGGCCTTGATCACGCCAGGAATCTGCCCTGATGACGCAAGTTCCCGAAAACAGATTCGGCAAAGATGAAATTTACGCATGTACGCCCGCGGACGACCGCAGCGCTCGCAGCGGGTATATCCGCGCGTCTTGAACTTGGGCTCGCGCCCTGCCTTCACAATCAATGATGTCTTTGCCAACGTATTCCTCCGTTACTAACTATGACGCAAACGGCATACCCAGCAGCGACAGCAGCTCGCGCGCCTCGCCGTCGGTCTTGGCCGTCGTAACAATCGTGATGTTCATCCCCTGCACCGCACCACTGTGGTTCGGATCTATCTCAGGGAAAATCGTCTGCTCCTTCAGGCCCAGCGTATAACTGCCACGCCCATCGAAACCGCGCGCCGGAACGCCACGGAAGTCACGAATACGGGGCAATGCCACATTGAACAGACGATCCAGGAAATCGTACATGCGAGCCTGCCGCAACGTTACCTTCGCGCCGATCGTCATCCCCTCGCGCAACTTGAAGTTCGAAATGCTCTTGCGAGCCTTGGCCACCATCGCCTTCTGGCCGCTCAGCGCCGCCAGATGCTCGGTTGCCGTCTTAATGCGATCCTTGTCCGCACAGCCCATGCCCATGTTGATGACCACCTTGGTCACACGGGGAACCATCATCCGGTTGCTCAGCCCGAATTTCGTCTTCAACGCCGGGACAACCACGCTATTGTATTTTTCTTTAATTGTTGCCATAACGCCCTTACTCTTCAGTCAAATATGTGGCTTGAAGCCTTGCTTTTACGAACACGCTTATCGCCATCCATCACCATGCTGACCCGCACACCCTTCTTGGCCACCGGGTCAAACGGCATCAGGTTCGACAACGCGATTCCCGCCTCACGATCCACCAGACCGCCACGCGGATTCTTTTCCGACCGCTTGATCGTGCCGCGACGGACATTCAACCCCTCTACGTATGCACGATGCTTATCCAAGTCGACCCGGATTACCTTGCCGGTCTTCCCTGCAGCCACACCCGCGATGGCAACGACCTCATCACCTTTTTTTATTCTACTGATACTCACGTGGCCCCCTCATCCGCGTTTGCGCCTACAGCACCTCTGGTGCCAGCGATACCACCTTCATGTAATTCTTCTCGCGTAACTCACGAGCCACCGGCCCGAAAATCCGCGAACCGATCGGGTTCTTGTTGCCGTCGATTAAGACCACGGCATTGTTATCAAACCGCAGCTCGCTACCGTCGACACGCTTGACCGGGTGTTTCGTACGAACAACCAACGCAGTGCAAACCTGCCCCTTCTTGATCGCCCCGTTGGGGGTCACTTCCTGCACGGCCACCTTGATGATATCGCCTACATAGGCATAGCGCTTGCGCTGCCCGAGGACTCGGAAACAACGTGCACTGCGCGCACCGGAGTTATCCGCAACCACTAGCATTGTTTCTTCCTGTATCATATAACCCATCCCCCGCCATCGTCGTTAGGCGTTTTTAACTGTTACCTCGATCAGGCGCCAGCGCTTCATGCGACTCATCGGACGGGCTTCGGCAATAACTACCTGATCCCCAACCGCCGCCTCATTTTTCTCGTCATGCGCATGAAACTTACTCTTGCGGCGCACAATCTTGCCGTACACCGAATGCGCTATGCGCGTCTCCGTCTGGACAACCACGGTCTTATCCCCACTACGACTTACAACCACACCGTTCATGGTCTTGCGTACGCCGCGCTCGTTGCTCTTCTGTTCATCCATGGCGCTTTACACCTTCCAGTTCCTGCTCTCGCATCAATGTTTTAATCCGCGCAATCGTACGGCGCAGCGCTCTGACCTTGAGCGGGTTGGCCGCCGCATCTGCCACATCCTTGCGGACATTCAGCATGAACAGCTCCTGCCGTGTCTCCTCATACATTCCACGCAGTTCTTCCGCACTGCGATCCCTAAGTTCGGCTGCTTTCATCATCGCTTACTCTATCCTTGACATCCGTTAATCAACTCTCGCCACGGCGAACCAGCCGTGTACGCAAACCCAGTTTTGCGTCCGCCAGCCGTAGTGCCGACACGGCAATCTCCTCGGTCACCCCGCCGATTTCAAACAATACACGACCGGGCCGAACCACCGCCACCCAGAACTCGGGATTACCCTTGCCCTTACCCATGCGAACCTCGATCGGCTTCTGGGTTACCGGCTTATCCGGGAACACGCGAATCCACAATTTACCCTTGCGCTTCATGTGGCGATTGATCGCCACGCGACACGCCTCGATCTGCGTCGCCTTGAGCCAGCCGCGGCTCATGCACTTCAATCCGTAATCGCCAAAGGCAACTGTGTTTCCTGCCTTTGAAAACCCGCCGCGATTACCCTTCTGCACCTTGCGGTGCTTCGTCCGTTTAGGCATAAGTGGCATTGCGTACAGCTCCTCTCTTACCCTTCAGCGCTTCCTCGCGTTTCTTGCATACCCAGACCTTGACTCCGATACGCCCCGCCGTCGTAGCCGCCTCGGCGAATCCGTACTCAATGTTGGCCCGCAATGTATGCAGCGGGATGCGCCCCTCTTTATACCATTCAATCCTTGCGAGTTCACTACCACCAAGCCGACCGGCAGCGCGGATCTTGATCCCCTCCGCCCCGAGGTCCATGGCCAGTTTCATCGCCCGTTTCATCGCCCTGCGGAACGAGACCCGGCGCTCCATCTGCATGGCGATGTTCTCGGAAATCAACTGTGCATTGCAATCCGGATCACGTATCTCTTGGATCTCAATGTAAATCTCCTTGCCGGACATCTTGGCAATCTGCATGCGGACTTTCTCAAGCTCCTGCCCTTTGCGACCGACGACGATGCCCGGACGCGCCGTGTGGATACTGATTCGTACACGATTCGCATACCGCTCAATGTCGACACGCGCCACCGACGCACTCTCCAGACGGTCCTTGACGATATCGCGGATCTTGAGATCCTCGTTCAGCATATCGCCGAACCCCTTCTTACCCGAGAACCAACGCGACCGCCAGTCTTTATCGACGGTCACCCTGAGCCCGATTGGATTAATTTTTTGTCCCAAAACGCCATCCTCCTTAAGCCGCAGCGCCAAAAGCCCGCATTTGTACTGAATTATTTACCATCCGTCAAAACAATCTTCACATGACACATCTTTTTCTCGATGTGGCTGACCATCCCGCGCGCCCGCGGCCAGAAGCGCTTCATCCGCGGCCCCTCGTCAATAACAGCCTGCTTGACGCGAAGCGTATCCGCTGAAAGATCCGCATTGTTCTCCGCATTGGCAATCGCAGACTTCAGCGTCTTACCAATCTTGCACGCCGCCTTGCGCTCGCCTACCGTGGTCACACGCAGCGCCTCCGCCACACGCATCCCCGTCAGGCGGCGAGCCAGATCACGCGCCTTTGACGGCGACATCCTTACAAACTTACTGATTGCTTGTACTTCCATGCTATTTCGCCTCTCCGCCCCTACTTCAGGCTGACCGTCTTATCAGTGTGCGAGCCATGACGGCGGAACGTCCGTGTCGGCGAAAACTCGCCCAGACGATGTCCCACCATGTTCTCGGTTATAAACACCGAAATATGTTGTTTACCATTATGGATGCCCATTGTATGCCCTACAAACTCAGGCATGATCATTGAGCGCCGCGACCACGTCTTCATCGGACGGCGATCCCCTGCGCGGTTCATCCGTTCTATCTTACGCATCAGTTTCGGATCCACATAAGGACCCTTTTTAATGGAGCGTGCCATAGTCTATTTTCTCCGCTTAACAATGAATTTGCTAGAGGGCTTCCGACGGCCCCTCGTTTTGCCGCCCTTCGCCAATTGACCCCACGGCGACACAGGATGACCACCACCGGACGTACGGCCCTCGCCACCACCCATGGGATGATCGACCGGGTTCATCGCCACACCACGAACCGTAGGACGGATGCCGCGCCACCGCTTACGACCCGCCTTACCCATGCTTTCGCCACTGTGCTCGGAATTGCCGACCTGGCCAATCGTGGCCATGCACTCGACGTTGATCATCCGGATTTCACCACTGGGCAGCTTGATCTGCGCATGGCGTCCCTCGCGTGACATCAGTTGCGCGCTTCCGCCAGCCGTACGGCAGACCTTCCCACCCCGACCCGGCTCTAACTCAATGTTATGGATGAACATACCCAAGGGGATCTTTGCCAGCGGCAGCGCGTTGCCAAGGGTCGCCTCGGCTGATGCTCCGGATACCACCTGCTCGCCAACTTTCAAGCGGGCCGGTGCCAGGATGTAGCGCTTCTCGCCGTCGACATAATGCAACAAGGCGATATTCGCTGTACGCCCCGGATCATACTCGATCGCCGCGACCTTGGCTGGAATCCCCGCCTTGTCACGCTTGAAGTCAATGATGCGCAATTTGCGCTTGTGACCACCGCCACGATGCCGGACGGTGATGCGACCGGATGAATTCCGCCCCGCATTATTCTTTGCGGAACGTACAAGCGAACGCTCCGGTGTCGTCTTGGTAATCTCGTCGAATCCCGATACGGTCGTGAACCGCAAACTCGGCGTCGTCGGATTGTATTTCTTAAGTGCCATGGTTCCTCTTCCCCGTCACACGTCTTATCGCACTAGGCCAAATCAATTTTATTATCAGCCGCCAGCGTCACAACCGCCCGTTTCCAGTCCGGCCGTTTTCCGAATTTCGCCGTCCGCTGCCGTTTCTTTTTACCTTCGTAATTCATCGTGTTGACCTTGGTCACGGTAACGTCGAACAACGACTCTACCGCCCGCTTGATCTCCACTTTATTAGAATCCGAAGCCACCTCGAAAAGGTACTTATTCGCTTCGCCCAGAAGCGCGCCCTTTTCCGTCACCTGCATCTTCTTGATGATCGAACGTGAATCCTTCATCACCCCGCCTTACTTCGCTAAACGCGCCATGAGCTGTTCCAGACCAGCGCCGTTGACCAGCACGACCGGATACCGCAGCAATTGATAAACATTGACATCGGCCGCCTTGACCAACTCTACCTTGGGCAGGTTGCGCACAGCCATCGCCAGCGCCATCCCTACCGTGTCGACAATCACCAGCGCCGCCCCAGTGATCTGCTGCGCCTTGAGCAGTGCCGCGAACGCCTTGGTCTTCGGAATATCCACCATCAACGGTTCAACCACCCGCACGGCACCCGATTCCAGCTTTTCGCTGAGTGCCCGTCGGAAGGCCAGTTTCATGACTTTTCGGTTGACTTTGACACTGTAATCGCGAGGGCGTGGACCGAACGTCGTCGCCCCACCACGCCAGATCGTCGACTGCCTGTAGCCCGCCCGAGCACGGCCCGTTCCTTTTTGCTTCCACGGCTTGGCACCGGTACCATTGACCTCACCCTTCGTCAGCGTACAAGCCGTCCCGGCGCGACGAGCATTCGTCAGCGCGACAACGACATCATGCACTGCTTGTGAGCCTTTTTCCATTTCCAGCAGCCCTGCGGGAATCTCGACTTCCCCCGTCGCCGCACCAGCCGCATTATATTTCTTCACCATACTCATGCCGCCCCTGCCTTCTTCAACGCCTTTTTAACGATCACCAGACCGCCGTTGGCACCCGGCACAGCCCCCTGCACCAACAGCAGGTTCTCCGCGCCACGCACATCCAGCAGCTTCAAGCTCTGCTGTGTCACCCGCACATTACCCATGTGCCCTGGCATGCGCTGTCCCTTGGCGACACGAGCGGGATAGGAACATTGTCCGATGGAACCGACGCGACGCTTCGAATGACCACCGTGCGTCATGCGCCCGCCGCCCATATCGTGCTTCTTCATCACCCCCGCGAAACCGCGTCCCTTAGTGGTGCCGATCACATCCACATACTTCACGCCGTCGAACACGGATGCCGTTACCAGCGCCCCCACCGCAACCTCATCCGTGCTGCTGCATGAAAATTCACGAAGCACGCGCTGCGGCTCAACACCGGCCTTGGTGCACACGCCGATCTCAGCCTTGGTCATCCGAGACGCCTTCTGCGTCCCATAGCCAAGCTGCACGGCGTCATAGCCGTCACTCGCCTGTGTCTTACGCTGCACAACGACACACGGACCCGCAGCGATGACGGTCACCGCCACGCGACGGCCCTCCGCATCGAATATCTGCGTCATCCCCAGCTTTTTTCCAATCAGTCCGTTCATGATACCTTCACTCAAAGCTTAATCGTTATATCCACCCCCGCCGGCAAATTGAGCTTCTTGAGCTCGTCAACCGTCTTTGCCGTCGGCTCTATGATGTCCAGCAGCCGTTTATGCGTACGCATCTCGAACTGCTCCATCGATTTCTTATTCACATGCGGGCTGCGGTTCACCGTGAACCGTTCAATCCGCGTCGGTAACGGAGTCGGCCCCGCCACTTGCGCGCCGGTACCCCTTGCCGTGTCAATAATATCTGTGACCGCCTGATCCAGTACACTGTGATCATAAGCCTGTAAACGAATTCTTATGCGTTGACCATCCATGCCAATCTCACCTGTTCAATAACTCTTTTTGCAATGTCTCCGGCACAATATCAAATTGCACCGGCTCCATTGTGTAACTTGCCCGCCCGCGAGTCAGTGACCGTATCGCAGTCGAGTACCCGAACAACGCCGCCAGCGGTACGGTTGCGTGTACCGCTTGTAAGTCTCCCTTCGCGGTCATGTCATTGACCTTTCCGCGTCGGCTGCTCACATCCCCTAAAACTTCCCCCATATACTCGGCTGGAGTGACGATCTCCAAGGCCATTATCGGCTCGAGCATCACTGGTTTAGCTGCCATAACAGCCTCCCGCAATGCCATCGTCGCCGCTGTACGAAACGCTACCTCTGTAGAAAACTCTTCATCCAAAACCACGTCCGTCACACGGATCAGCGTATCTGTCACCGCATACGGTGAGAGAACTCCCGTCATCAAGCCATCTCGCAGACCACTTTCCACACTGGCCCGGTAGGGTTCAGGAAGCCCCCTGGTCGTAACATCAAGCTTGATCTCATTCCCTGTACCCCGCTTTAACGGAGAAACCGTCACCGTGATTCCAGCCACATGTCGCTGTCCGCCAAGATCCCTGTCAAACAAATGCGTCCCCTTGCCCATTTCGGTTACAGATTCCTGATAGGCGACCATTGGACGTCCCGTATTGGCGGCTACCTTGAATTCTCGGAACATCCGGTCTTTCAGAATCTCCAGATGCAACTCACCCATCCCGCTGATAACCGTCTGTCCGGTTTCGGAATCCAGCTTGACAATACAGGTCGGATCCTCATCCGCCATGGACTGTAAGGCTGTGGTCAGCTTTTCCTTGTCTGCCCGCGTCTTCGGCTCAACAGCCATGAACATGACCGGCTCTGGGAAACGGATGCGCATCAGCTCCACTGGATCATTCTCTGCACATAACGTATCACCTGTGGTCACTCCCTTGATTCCGCTAATGGCTCCAATCTCGCCTGAATAGAGGCATTCGATGTCTTCGCGCGAATCGGCATGCACCCGCATCAACCCCATGATGCGATCACGCTGACGTGATCGAGGATTGAATACATTGTGGCCTTTCTTCAGCACCCCACTATAGATCCGTAAATAGGCGATTCGCCCTACATACGGGTCCGTCATTAACTTGAAGACCAGCGCACTAAGCGGTGCCGCGTCATCAGCTTTACGGTTGACTACAGCGCCTGTCTTTGGATGATGCCCCTCAGTTGGAGGTACATCCAGCGGTGACGGAAGAAAGTCGGCGATTGCATCCAGTAGCGGTTGTACCCCTTTGTTTTTCAAGGAGGACCCGCAAAGTACGGGAGTTATCTCATTCGCAATGACAACTCGTCTGATGCCTGCTTTAAGGACGTCTGCAGACAAGTCGCCCTGCTCGAGATAGGTTTCCAAGACCGTTTCGTCTTTTTCAGCAACCTTTTCAACAAGTTCAGCACGAGCTGCCTCAGCGGCTGCTCGCATTTCATCAGGTATAGCAACCCGGTTCATTTCCGTGCCTTGCGTTTGCTCATCAAACGTGACAGCCTCCATGTTGACCAGATCAATGACACCTTGCAACGCCTCTTCAGCGCCCCAAGGTATCTGAAGGGGAACGGCATTAGCACCTAGCCTTTCCCTCATCTCGGTAATTACCCGCCAGAAATCCGCACCCATACGATCCATCTTATTGATGAACGCAATTCGGGGAACGCGGTAACGCGACGCTTGGCGCCAGACGGTTTCGGACTGGGGTTGGACACCACCAACCCCGCAAAACACGCCCACCGCTCCATCCAGTACGCGTAGCGACCGTTCCACTTCCGCAGTGAAGTCAACATGTCCAGGGGTGTCAATCAGATTGATCTGATGTTCCTTCCAATAACATGTTGTCGCTGCGCTGGTGATTGTGATCCCTCGTTCCTTCTCCTGGATCATCCAATCCATCACTGTATTGCCGTCATGCACTTCGCCAAGCTTATGTACACGACCGGCATAAAACAGGATACGCTCACTGGTTGTCGTCTTGCCTGCGTCAATATGCGCGATAATACCGATATTCCGTACATTGGACAGCAGTCGATCCCGGCCAACCGCCTCAACGCGGTTTTCTCCGGAACCCTTGGATTTCTGCTTACTGTCCAAGACGGCACCTGTACTTGTTTCTCGATGTCAAAGAACAAAAAATCAATTACCACGCATAATGCGCAAAGGCTTTATTCGCCTGCGCCATCTTATGCGTATCTTCACGCTTCTTGATGCAAACACCTTGATTATTGAAGGCATCCTGCAACTCAAGCGCGATCGCCTGCTCCATCGGCATACCTCGCCGAGCCGACGAATACTGTACCAACCAGCGCAACGCCAAGGCCAACTGCCGACGCGGGCTGATTTCCACCGGGACCTGATACGTCGCACCACCGACGCGGCGAGACTTGACTTCAACTCGCGGCTTGATGTTGTCGATCGCCTTGATCAGAACCCCAAGAGGATCCTGCGCGGCTTTCTCTTCGATCCGCCCCATTGCTCCGTAAATAATCTTCTCGGCCGTCGACTTCTTGCCCGCCAGCATAACATAGTTGATAACCCGAGCCACAAGCTCGCTATTATACTTTGGGTCTGGAAGCACCACACGCCGTTCAGCTCTTCTTCTCCGTGCCATACGAACCTCACCCGCGAGCGTCAGCTCGCCTTCTTACGCTTTACACCATACTTCGAACGACCCCGGTTGCGCTTGGCAACACCCAGGCTGTCCAACGTTCCGCGAACCACATGGTAACGAACACCCGGCAAGTCCTTCACACGACCGCCCCGAACCAGCACCACACTGTGCTCCTGAAGATTGTGCCCTTCACCACCGATGTAGGCACTGACCTCAAACCCTGTCGTCAACCGCACACGTGCCACTTTTCGCAACGCGGAGTTCGGCTTCTTCGGTGTCATCGTCTTGACCTGAAGACACACCCCACGCCGTTGCGGACAAGCCGACAACGCACGTGACTTGCTCTTTGTTTTGGGCTGCTGCCGCCCCTTACGTACTAACTGATTAATCGTCGGCATACTTTGTTTCCTCTACTATTCGCAAACGAGCGCACACATTACCAGAACCTTTAGGACAATTACAAGCTATTTATCCCACAATTGTTCAAATTTTCTTTCGGCCTCCTGAATATCAATCATTTCCGACTCGGCGATAGGCTCTGCCTTCTGCACCAAACGGATATTATGATGCAGCGGGAAGCCCGTCCCACCCGGAATTAAATGACCCATAATGACGTTTTCCTTGAAGCCGCGGAGCTCATCCACGCGCCCAAGGGTAGCAGCGTCGGTCAGGATCCGTGTCGTATCCTGGAACGAGGCCGCCGAGATGAAACTATCGGTTTCCAGCGATGCCTTGGTGATACCCAGCAGTGACGGCGCCGCCTCAGCCGGACGACGACCTTCGGACATCGCCTTCTCATTGACTTCAAGGAAGTACTGACGCATCACTTGCTCGCCCCACAGGAACTCGGTGTCTCCTGGATTGGTGATTTTCACCTTGCGCAGCATTTGACGGACAATGACTTCAATATGCTTGTCGTTGATTTCCACCCCCTGCAACCGGTAAACCTGCTGCACTTCATTGACAAGATACTCTTGAAGTTCCTGAGGTCCGCAGACCTCGAGGATTTCCTGGGGTACAACCGGACCTTCGGTCAGTTGCTGGCCTTTGCGTACACGATCCCCCTTGAAGACAACGATGTGCTTGCCCATCGGGATGAGATGTTCTTCCGTGTCTCCAGACATCTCATCTCGGATGATCAGGCAGCGACGGCCTCGCTGGTTCTCGCCAAAGTCTACAACCCCTTCGATCTTGGCGATCTCGGCCGCATCCTTGGGCACCCGTGCCTCGAATAGCTCGGCCACGCGAGGCAGACCACCGGTGATGTCCTTCGTCTTGGATTCCTTGCGCGGCGTCTTGGCAAGCAAGGCACCCGGGGCCACGGTCTGCCCCTCTTTCACAACGACATGCGCACCCGCCGGGATACTGTAGAATCCGAGGATCTCCGGCGTGGACTTGCCCTCGGCAACGGCTTCCGCCTCGACCACGATCTGCGGATGCAGGTTCTCCTTGCTGTCGAGCACAACGGTTCCGCTCATGCCTGTCGCTTCGTCGATCTCTTTCTTCACCGACACGTTCTCAACAAAGTCATGGAAGCGGATGCGCCCCTTCTGCTCGGCAAGCACCGGCACGCTGTACGGATCCCACTTCGCCAGGCAGCTTCCCTTCTTGACCACGCCGCCGTCCTCAACCAGAACGATGGTACCCAAACCGAGCGTATAGCGCTCGACTTCATGACCGACCTCGTCGAGCACACTGATCGATCCGTTTTTGTTAAGCACCACATGGTCGCCTTCATCGTTCTGAACCACGCGCAAGTCAATGTAGCTGATCGTTCCCTTGTGCTTGGCGATAATCTCGGGCTGCTTGAAGACAGAGCTGGCCGTACCACCGATATGGAAAGTACGCATCGTAAGCTGTGTACCGGGTTCACCGATTGACTGCGCAGCAATGATACCGACAGCGGTACCGATATCTGCCGAGCGTCCCGTCGCCAGATCCCTGCCATAGCACAACGCACAAAGTCCAACACGACTCTCACACGTCAGCACACTGCGGATCCGCACCGATTCCACACCGCTCTTGGCCAACACCTTGGCCTTGACCTCGTCAATCTCCTCATTCATACGAACAAGTATCTCACCGGAAACCGGGTGGACGACATCGTTAAGCGCCGTGCGGCCGATGACACGCTTCTCCAGACCGACAAGCTCTTCGTCACCCTCGGTGATCGCCTTGATCTCGATCCCGTTGACGGTGCCGCAATCGGGCTGCACAATGATCACATCCTGCGATACGTCAACCAGCTTACGGGTAAGGTACCCTGCATCGGCCGTCTTGAGTGCGGTATCCGCCAACCCCTTACGCGCACCGTGCGTGCTGATGAAGTATTCCAGCACGCTCAGCCCCTCGCGGAAGTTGGCCGTAATCGGACGTTCAATAATCTCACCCGACGGCTTGGCCATCAGACCTCGCATACCGGCCAACTGACGAATCTGCTGGCGACTGCCGCGCGCCTTGGAATCAACCATCATGTAGACAGGATTGGTTTCTTCGCTTCCGGGATTCTCCTCGATCGCCGTGTACATGGCATTGGAAATCTCCTCGGTGGCGTGCGTCCAGATATCGACGATCTTGTTGTAGCGTTCACCGTCGGTAATCACACCCTGTCGATACTGCTCGTCAACCTGCTGGACCTGCGCACGGGCATCGTTCAGGATATCGGGTTTCTCCTTCGGGATGATCATGTCCACCATGCCAATGGATACACCGGCCAGCGTCGCGTTCTCAAAGCCGGTCCGCTTGAGGTTGTCAAGCGCAATGACAGTGGCTTCGTGCCCGGCGCGCTTGTGGCAATGCCAGATCAGATTGCCCAGGACGCTCTTGTTGACCGTCTCATTGATGAACCCCAGCGACGGCGGCCAAACCTCGTTAAAGAATACACGGCCCACTGTCGTTTCAATGACGCGCAATGTAGGATTACCAAAATGCGTATCACGGCCCAGATCTGGATTGCGCAAACGGATGCGGTCATGAATCTTTACCGCTCCCTCAACATACGCCATGTGGACCTCGGCGATGTCGCCGAACAATGGCAGGTGCTCCCGCACCGCCTCTTCTCCCGCTGCCCGGCGGGCACGGAACTTATCGCGCTGTGAAAGCGTGGTCATGTAATAGATGCCGAGCGCAATGTCCTGGCTCGGCGTCATGACCGAATCACCGCTTGACGGCGAGAAGATGTTATTGCTGGAAAGCATTAGCAGACGAGACTCAAGCTGCGCCTCGATCGACAGCGGCACATGCACCGCCATCTGGTCACCGTCGAAGTCCGCGTTGAATGCCGTACACACCAGCGGGTGGATTTGAATGGCTTCGCCTTCAACCAGAACCGGCTCGAACGACTGGATGCTCAACCGGTGCAATGTTGGCGCACGGTTGAGCATGACCGTCTTGTCGTGCGTGATCTCGTCGAGAATGTCCCAGACCTCGTCGGCCTGTCGCTCAATCAGCTTCTTGGCGCTGCGAACGGTATGCACCACCCCCATCTCCTTGAGACGGCGAATGATGAACGGTTCGAACAATGTGAGCGCCATCTTCTTCGGCAAACCGCACTGGCTCAGCTTCAGTTCAGGACCGACCACGATGACGGAACGGCCAGAGTAGTCCACCCGCTTGCCGAGTAGGTTCTGGCGGAAACGCCCCCCCTTGCCGCGCAACATATCACTCAGCGACTTGAGCGGACGATTGCCCGCCCCCGTCACCGCCCGGCCATGACGCCCGTTGTCAAACACAGCGTCAACAGCTTCCTGAAGCATACGTTTTTCGTTACGGATAATGACGTCCGGCGTCTTCAACTGCTGTAGGTTCCGCAGGCGGTTATTGCGGTTGATGACACGACGGTAAAGATCGTTCAGATCAGAGGTGGCAAAGCGACCGCCTTCCAACGGAACCAAAGGACGCAGATCCGGCGGAATGACCGGCAATACGTCAAGGATCATCCATTCCGGGCGCGTCTTGCTGGTCCGGAAACCTTCCGCAACTTTCATGCGCTTGGAGATTTTCTTTCGCGTCTGCTTGCTCTTTGTGTTCTGGACCTGCTCCTCAAGTTCGATTAACAAGGCTTGCAGATCGATAGCTTTCAGGAGGTCACGAATGCCCTCTGCCCCCATCTTGGCGGTGAATTCCTCACCAAACTTCTCGCGGGCGTCGCGGTACTCCTGCTCCTTGAGCAACTGCTTTTCCTTGAGCGGCGTGTCGCCGGGATCAGTCACCACATAATCCTCATAGTACAGCACCCGTTCAAGGGCACTGGCGGTCATATCCAGCATCAGCCCGATACGGCTCGGCGTACATTTGAAGAACCAGATATGCGACACCGGCACGGCCAGCTCAATATGCCCCAAGCGTTCACGGCGTACCCGCGAGATCGTCACCTCAACGCCGCAACGGTCACAGATCACGCCCTTGTGTTTGATGCGCTTGTATTTTCCGCAACTGCATTCCCAGTCCCGCGTGGGGCCGAAAATCTTCTCGCAGAACAGCCCCCCCCGCTCCGGCTTATACGTGCGGTAGTTGATCGTCTCGGGATTTTTGACCTCACCCCGGCTCCACGAACGGATGGTCTCTGGATCGGCCAGCGTGACGCCAACCGAATCAAACGAACCAAACTCGTTCAGGTAACTCGTCTCTTTGCTGAAAATAGGATTCAATGTATGTGCCTCCCGGCTTAAGCTCGAATTTATAACAGACGGTTGCGTTTCTGGCCCTGAACCTGAATATCCAGGCAAAGGCCACGCAGTTCGTTAATCAGAACACTAAAGGATTCCGGCATCCCCGCATCCAGCGTGTTAGTTCCCTTGACAATCGACTCGTAGATACGCGTACGACCGCTGACATCGTCACTCTTGACCGTCAACAGTTCCTGCAGCGCATAGGCCACACCATAGGCCTCCAGCGCCCACACTTCCATTTCACCGAGACGTTGTCCACCGTACTGCGCCTTGCCGCCGAGCGGTTGCTGCGTCACCAGCGAGTAAGGTCCAACGGCACGGGCATGGATCTTGTCGGTCACCAAGTGATGCAGTTTCAGGATATAAATCTGCCCGACCACCACGCGCTGATCAAACGGCTCCCCTGTACGACCATCGTACAGCACGCTCTTGCCGTCACGCGGGAGCCCTGACTTCTCGAGAAGGTCGTCAATCGAACTTTCCTTGATTCCGTCAAACACCGGTGTTGCCGCATGCATGCCGAGCAGCTTACAGGCCGCACCCAGATGCGTTTCGAACACCTGTCCAAGGTTCATGCGGGAAGGCACGCCAAGCGGATTCAGCACCACTTCAACCGGGGTTCCATCCGGCAAGAACGGCATATCCGCATCGGGGACAATGCGAGCCACAACACCCTTGTTACCATGCCGACCAGCCAGCTTGTCACCCACGGATAGTTTTTTCTTGGCCGCGATGTACACCTTGACCTGCTTGATGATCCCGGCATCCAGGTCATCGCCACTCTCCAGACGTTCCAGCGAATGCTGGCTTTCCTCGTCCAGCTCGGCAAACTTGGGTTTGTACTCATTGATGATGTCATCGATCTTGATCTGGATCGGACTACTCTCGATCTGGATGTGCTCACTGACAGATGCCAGCTTGCGCAGCAGCGTCTTGGTGATCTTGCGATTCGCCGGGATCACCACTTCGCCAGCCTCCTGGTCAATCACATCCAGAGGAATCTTCTCGCCAAGTAGCACGTTGCTAAGCCGCTCGGTCAATTCATCCTGCAACTCGGCACGTTTGGCCTTGTGTTCATCCTCGATCGACTTGCGTTGCCGCTTCCGTTCGGTCGGCGAACTATCGGTCGTCTTGTTTTCCTTGTGCGCAGTGACCTTGACATCCATTACGATACCGTAGGTTCCGCTGGGAACGGTCAGCGACGTATCCCGGACCTCAGCCGCCTTCTCACCGAAGATGGCACGCAACAAACGCTCTTCCGGAGCCAGTTCCGTCTCACTCTTTGGCGTAATCTTTCCGACTAGGATATCTCCTGGCCGTACTTCCGCGCCAGGACGGATCACCCCGTCAGGACCGAGGTTACGCAAGGCTTCCTCGCCTACATTCGGAATATCGCGGGTGATTTCCTCCGGTCCAAGCTTTGTGTCGCGGGCACCCACCTCGAATTCCTGGATCTGGATCGATGTGAACGTATCCTCGCGAACCAGACGCTCGCCGATCAGAATAGCATCCTCGAAGTTATAGCCGCACCACGGCATGAACGCCACCAGCAGGTTCTTGCCTAGCGCCAGCTCGCCCTTGTCCGTGGCGGGACCGTCTGCCAAGGTTTCCCCTGCTTCAACACGTTGCCCGATCCGCACCAGAGGTTTTTGATTGATACAGGTCCCCGCGTTCGAGCGACGGAACTTTTGAAGCTTGTATTCACGATAGCTCGAGGCTGGCGTACGCTTCGTCGGCATACTGCCATCTTCCGAGACCACAATCCGAGTCGCGGACACATAGGCAATCGTGCCAGCTTTCTCGGCGAGCACCATCACATGCGAATCACGAGCCGCCCGCTCTTCCAAGCCGGTGGCCACATACGGACGTTCCACCCGAAGCAGCGGAACGGCCTGGCGCATCATGTTCGCGCCCATCAGGGCACGGTTGGCATCGTCATGTTCTAGGAACGGGATGAGGCCTGCCGCAATACTGATCACCTGCTTGGGCGATACGTCCATGTAGTCGATCTCGGTTCCTGGCACCTCAAGGAAGTCACCCCGATGACGAACCGATACGAGGGGATTCTTGAACATGCCATCCGCTTCCAGCGGGGCATTGGCCTGAGCGATCACATACCGCTCTTCCTTATCGGCAGAGAGGAACTCTACATGGTCGGTCACACGTCCGTTCTCAACCTTGCGGTACGGGCTCTCGATAAACCCGAAATCATTGACGCGGGCATAAATACTCAGCGAGGAAATCAGACCGATGTTCGGACCTTCCGGAGTCTCGATCGGACAGATGCGTCCATAATGGCTGCTATGCACGTCGCGCACTTCAAAGCCTGCACGCTCACGGCTCAGGCCGCCTGGTCCCAAGGCACTCAAGCGCCGCTTGTGCGCCAACTCAGAGAGCGGGTTGGTCTGATCCATGAACTGGCTCAACTGGCTGCGCCCGAAGAAGTCCTGGACAACCGCCGACAACGACTTGGAATTCACCAGCCGCTGCGGCGCAAGCGTTCCTGTGGTCGGATCAAATAACGTCATCCGTTCGCGGATCAAGCGTTCGGTACGGGCCAGGCCCATACGGCACTGGTTCTCCATGAGTTCACCCACTGTGCGGACGCGCCGACTCCCCAGATGATCAATGTCATCGACGTTCTCGGAACCACGGCGCACATTGATCAGATGCCGCAGAGCCTCGATCACATCGCGCTCGTCCAGAACCCGCATGTCATTGTCGATCTCGGCCTCAAGCCCCAGCTTCTGGTTGATCTTGTAGCGACCAACACGGCCAAGGTCATAACGGCGCGGATCAAAGAACAGTCGCCGCAATAACTGACGTGCATTGGATGGGGTCGCCGGATCACCGGGACGCAGCTTATGATAAATATCCTTCAGGGCATCATCCGCCGTGTGCATAGGGTCAGCCTTCAAGCTCTTCAGCAGCAAGCCCTCGTCCCAGGACACATCCACCACGGTAACCGAATTGATGCCCGCGTTCCGTATCTGCTTGATCGCGGCATCGGTCAACGGCTCATATTTGCGAGCCAGCACCGTCTTTGAATCCAAATCGATAATATCGTCTTTAAATACTTTATTGGAAAGCATTTCCGGTGTCACATGAATCAGGTTGACATCCGTGAAATCGTAATAAAGCCCGAGGATTTCCTCATCTGTTCCATACCCAAGCGCACGCAGGAACGTGGTCGCCAGAAACTTGCGGCGACGGCGTTTACGATCCATATAAATCCAGATCAGATCCGAGGTATCGAACTGTACCTCGATCCAGGAACCGCGATCAGGGATAATCCGAATGGAGTAGAGCATCGCCCCATTGGCATGTACCGACCGCTCACTACAAATACCTGGCGAACGATGCAACTGACTGACAACCACCCGCTCAGCGCCGTTGACCACGAATGCCCCGGTCTCGGTCATCAGGGGAATATCCCCCATGAAGACCACGTCGTCCACCATCGAGTCTCCGTCCTTGAGACGGAAAGTGACGTGTAGAGGGGCAGCATACGTCTGCCCCTCGTACACGCACTCCACTGGATCCAGCTTCGGCTCCGACAGTTCGTACTTCACAAAATCGAGCACATAACGACCGTCATAGCTCTCGATCGGAAACACTTCCTTGAATATACCCTGCAGCCCCTGCGCTTTGCGATCCGCATCGGCAACATCACGTTGCAGAAACTCCCGATATGACCGGGTCTGCACCTCGATCAGGTTCGGTGGATCAATTATTTCCCGCAGTTTTCCAAAGTTTGTTCTATCAACCACAAAGGCACCTCGTTGTTTATTCAAAGTCTATCGAAGCGGGGGGAACCGATGATGAAGCTGCACGTCGTTACTTGATCTCGACAACGGCGCCAGCAGCTTCGAGCTGAGCCTTCATGGCTTCAGCATCTTTCTTCGACACACCCTCTTTAACGGTCTTCGGCGCACCCTCAACCATATCCTTGGAATCTTTCAATCCCAGACCGGTGATGGCACGGATTTCCTTGATGACGTTAATCTTCTTTTCGCCGGAATCCTTCAGGATGACGTCGAACTCCGTTTTCTCCTCGACTTCAGCCGCCGGTGCTGCCGGACCTGCTGCCGCCATCATCGCCATCGGCGCCGCTGCCGTCACGCCCAAACGCTGCTCGAGTGCCTTGACCAGCTTCGAAAGCTCCAGCACGCTGATGCCCTCGATCCAACTAATGAATTCCGCCATCTTGCCTTCAACTACGACTTCATCTGACATGATCTTCTCCTTTTATATCCGCGTAACCTTACGCAGCGTTTTTCTTCTTCTCTTCGATGGCTGTTAACACATACAACAGGCTCGACACCTTTGCGTTCATGACGCCAACCAATTGCGTCATCGGTGCCTGAACCGTACCGACCAACTGACCAAGTAACACATCACGCGACGGCATGGTCGCCATCGCATCAATATCACTTGCACTCAGCATCTGGGTGTTGAGGCATCCACCCTTCAATACCAACAACTTGTTTTCCTTGACGAAGGTCGAGAGCACCTTGGCCACAGCAGTGACATCGCCCTTGCCTGTCACCATCGCGGTTTTCCCGGTCAAGACCTTGCTGAGCTTCTGTTTACGCTCTTCTCCCAAGACCACACCAAGGTACGTATTCTTCACGACCAGCAGCTCTGCTTTCACTTCCGCCAGCTTACCGCGCAGCGCCGTGAAATGGCTTACCTTCATACCGCTGAAATCCGACAGCAGCACATACTCAGACCCCGAGACCGCTGCCGCGATCTCCCTTACAATTGATTCTTTTTCCGGTCTCATTTTTTTATACCGCCTTAATCTCTGACATTCACCCGCAGGCCGACACCCATTGTAGAGGAGATCGTGACATTGCGGATATAAATCCCCTTGGCTCCGGCAGGCTTCGCTGCCTTGACCGCACCGACGATACATTTGATGTTATCATCGATCTTCGCTACATCGAACGACAGTTTACCTGCCGCGACGTTGATATTTCCGTTCTTATCCATGCGGAATTCCACACGACCACCCTTGGCCGCAGTCACGGCCGCAGCCGTGTCATCGCTGACCGTGCCAGTCTTCGGATTGGGCATCAAACCGCGGGGACCCAGTACGCGACCGAGCTTACGAACTTCAAGCATGGCCTCGGGAGTGGCGATCGCCACATCGAAGTCCGTGAAGCCGTTCTTGACCTTCTCGATCATGTCCTCGTTGCCGACATAATCTGCACCGGCGGCACGCGCAGCATCAGCGGCAGCACCTCCTGCGAACACGAGCACCCGGACACTCTTACCCGTACCATGCGGCAATGCGCAAGTACTGCGAACGGCGTTTTCAGATTTGCGGGGATCTATCCCCATCCGGAAACAAAGCTCCACCGTCTCGTCAAACGACGCCGCCGGATTTGCCTTTAAAAATGCGATTCCTTCCGCCAGTTCCACCGCCGTCTTCGGCGCCTTGGCCTTTATTGCGGTGTACTTCTTTCCATGCTTTGGCATGTTCTTCCTTCCTGTATTTAGAGGCGCGACACGAGTGCAACCCCCGGTCAACGTCTACCTCACTAAAGGCTGCACTCACAGCCCGGCGGGCAGACTCCCGTTCAGAAATCACTAATCCTTGATCTCAATGCCCATGCTACGCGCCGTCCCTTCGACGGTCCGCATGCCTGCTTCCACATCATTGGCATTCATATCATCCAGCTTGGTCTTGACGATCTCGCGAACCTGTTCACGCGTCACGGATCCGACCTTGTCGCGATGCGGCACCGCCGACCCCTTGGCCAGGCCCGCCGCCCGCTTCAGCAGCGAGGCTGCCGGTGGGCTCTTGGTGATAAAGGTGAAGGAGCGATCAGCGTAAACCGAGATGACAACGGGAACGATCAAGCCAGCCTTATCGGCGGTACGCGCATTGAACGTTTTGCAAAATTCCATGATGTTGACACCATGCTGACCAAGCGCAGGGCCCACGGGGGGTGCCGGATTCGCCGCTCCCGCCGGAATCTGCAACTTAATCTGTCCGACGACTTTCTTTGCCATCTCTCTCCTCGCTCTCTGTTTTCGTTATAAAATGAATGCACCGGAGTCTGGTGCCTATACGTGCTCTACCTGCCAATATTCAAGCTCAACGGGGGCTGACCGACCGAAGATCGCGACCGACACTTTCAACTTTCCACGGCCTGGATCAATCTCTTCCACAACCCCGTTGAAATTAAGGAACGGACCATCGGTAATCTTGATCGTCTCCCCCGCCTCGAAAGCAACCTTGGGAGCGACCTTTTCCTTCTTCTCCTCCACCTGATTCAGGATCACATTAACTTCATCAGGCAGCAACGGGACCGGGCGCTCCCCACCCACAAAACCAATGACCCCGGTGGTTTCCTTGATAAAATGCCACGTCCGTTCAACCAGTGTACGATCTTCACCATACAAGGCTACATTCACCAGCACATATCCTGGGAAAAACTTGCGAGTCGTCGTTGTCTTCACCCCGCGGCGGACTTCCGACACCTTCTCGGTAGGTATGATCACCTCGCCGATCAGGTCGCCCATTTCCTCAAGCTGAAGGCGGCGCATGATGCTCTCGCGCACTTTACCTTCCTGTCCTGTCAGCGTATGAATTACAAACCACTGCTTATTCATGTTAGCCTCTTACTTAACCCTGCGGTACTAGCATCCGCAAACAGACGGCGACAATCTTATCACTGAGACCAACAAAAATACCCAGCGCGAAAACCCCGACAATCACAATCACCGTATGCATGATCAGGGTTTTCCGGTCAGGCCACGTTGATCGCTTTACTTCCAGAACCGTTTCCTCGCAGAACCGTTTCACTCGCTTCAGCAGCGGAGCCTGTTGCGTTGTTTCGTTTTTCAAAATCACCTACCCTTATCGTAATACGCATCGGTCTTTCGAGCGCCTGGCAGGCCAGGGGGGAATCGAACCCACAACCCCCGGTTTTGGAGACCGGTGCTCTGCCAATTGAGCTACTGGCCTGTGATCAGCCCTCGAAAAACCAATACGTTCTACTTAATCTCGCGATGAAGCGTACGCTTCTTGTCAAAACGGCAGAATTTCAGGATTTCCAAACGCCCCGGCGTATTGGTCTTGTTCTTGGTCGTTGTGTAGTTCCGCCGCTTACATTCCGTACAGGCCAGCGTAATAAGTTCTCTCGACATCGGACACCATCCAAATACTGACGATACAACCCCGCCGCGAATTTAACGCGACGGGGTCGCTATCATCAAGCCTAGCTGTTATTATTTCAGGATCTTCGCAACCGTTCCGGCACCGACCGTGCGGCCACCTTCACGAATAGCGAAACGCATCTTTTCTTCCAGCGCCACCGGCTGGATCAGCGTGACATTCATGTGCACATTGTCGCCAGGCATGACCATTTCCACGCCCTCATCCAAGGTGATATCGCCCGTCACGTCCGTTGTGCGGATGTAGAACTGAGGACGGTACCCCTTGAAGAACGGCGTGTGACGGCCGCCTTCATCCTTGCTCAGGATGTACACTTCCGCCTCGAATATCGTGTGCGGGGTAATCGAGTTGGGCTTCGCCAACACCTGACCGCGCTCCACGTCATCCTTCTTGGTGCTGCGCAGTAGGACGCCGACATTGTCACCGGCCTCACCCTGATCAAGCAGCTTGCGGAACATTTCAATGCCCGTGGCAACCGTCTTGACGGTCGGACGGATACCGATGATCTCAACTTCCTCGCCAACCTTGACCACACCGCGCTCGATACGTCCTGTGACCACCGTTCCACGTCCGTCGATCGAGAACACGTCTTCGATAGGCATCAGGAAGGGCAGGTCGATCGCACGCACCGGCTCCGGAATGTAGGTATCGAGGGCATTGATCAGGTTAGTGATGCACTGGCACGCCGGGTCATCCGCCGAATTGGCATGCGTGGCCGAGAGCGCATCGCCGCGCACGATCGGAATATCATCGCCCGGGAAGTCGTACTTGGAGAGCAGCTCGCGGAGTTCGAGCTCCACAAGTTCCAGCAGCTCCTCGTCATCGACCAAGTCGACCTTGTTCAGGAACACAACAATCGCCGGCACACCGACCTGGCGAGCCAACAGGATGTGCTCACGGGTCTGGGGCATCGGACCATCGGCGGCGCTGCAGACCACGATCGCGCCGTCCATTTGCGCCGCACCGGTGATCATGTTTTTGACATAGTCGGCATGGCCGGGGCAGTCAACATGTGCATAGTGCCGCTTCTCGCTGGCATATTCCACATGAGAGGTGGCGATCGTCAAAATCTTGGTAGGGTCACGACGGCCCTGTGACTCAGATGCCTTGGCGACTTCATCGTAGGCGATGAACTTACTCAGTCCCTTGAGCGCCTGCACCTTCGTCAATGCAGCCGTCAGCGTCGTCTTGCCGTGGTCAACGTGGCCGATCGTACCTACATTTACGTGCGGCTTCGTTCTTTCGAATTTCTCTTTTGCCATGATGTATCCTCCGTTATCCTTCTCTTTTTCCCGTTTGCACGCTTAACGCTGCACCTTTTTGTACTCTACAACCTGCGCTCTGGAGCCCATGAGCGGGATTGAACCGCTGACCTCGTCCTTACCAAGGACGTGCTCTACCAACTGAGCTACATGGGCCTCGCCTTAGTGCTCCCCGCTGCCAAAACACAAGACCGCAACGCGTCCGTATTTCCGGCAACGTTCCGTTCTCTTGTCCGATCCCCGTCCCAAATCTGTCCCAACTATTAAAAATGCGACCTTGAATCTACTCGCCTATCGATTATCTGTCAATCATCTTTTGATTATTTTTGTGATGGGGTGAAAATTCGTGATTGAATCCGACGGCGCAAAGGTATAGAACGGTACTTATGTCTGAAACCCATTCTTTTTCGTACAAGCTGTCATCCGATCAACAGAAAACCTTGATCGACCTGCTGCGCCAAGGGAATTATCGTCCCGCCGAGGTGCCTTATACCCTGATTGCCGTCAAGGCGGAGGATTGTTCGATCAACCTGTACACCAGCGGTAAGTTGTTGGTCCAGGGAAAGGGCGCAAAAACATTTGTTGAATTCGTGCTGGAACCCTGCGTACTGGGGAGCGCCACAGTCGGCTATGAACAGGCACTGAATCCGGAATTGACCGCCCCGCACATGGGGGTGGACGAGAGCGGCAAGGGGGATTTCTTCGGCCCGCTGGTGATCGCCGCCGCCTATGTTGATGAAACGCTGTTCGAGACGATGCGTAAGCTTGATGTCAAGGACAGCAAGGCGATCAGCAGCGACAAGAAGGCGATGGAGATCGGCGCTGCACTGCGCAAACTGCTGGGTAACCGCTTCGCCTTGGTATCGATCGGACCCGCCGCCTACAATCGTCTTTACGCCAAAATGCGCAGTGTCAACCGCATCCTGGCCTGGGGACATGCCCGTGCCATCGAAAACCTGCTGCAGGCCGTTCCGGACTGCCCGACCGCGATTTCCGACCAGTTCGGCAGCAAGGAGAGCGTCGAACGGGCACTGATGAAGGCGGGACGCGGCATCGAACTGATCCAGCGCCACAAGGCGGAGTCCGACATGGCGGTCGCCGCCGCATCCATCCTGGCACGTGAAAGTTTCCTTTGTGCCTTGCAGAAAATGCGCGAACAGTACAGCGCGGAGATTCCCAAGGGCGCTTCGGCGGCGGTACGCACAGCGGCGGTCTCGCTTGTACGCCGCACCACACCAGAAACGCTGCTCAACACCGTCAAGTGCCACTTCAAGACCACCGATGCCGTGCTGGCAGACCTAGGCCTCACACGAGGAAACCTGCCGCCCGAGGGCCAGATCGTCTCCAAACCGTACACCCGCCCTGAAAAATCCGCGTGAAGTGAAACCGATGGAATGTTCGTTGACATTGATTGCTGTCTAATTAATTATACAGAGGAGGCACTTGCATGCAAGTGCCTCAGAGATGAACAGCTTAGGAATGTTGTTGTCGTCATCCGCCCGGACAGCGTTGCTGCATCAGCCAGCACCCGCTGGCATGGATGGCGGCCTCCTTATACCGCCAGGAACCTCGATTGACGATGGATATTGACCTTGTCAACCTGACCGAATCTGAAGTTGCGGGCGCAGGATAACCAGGTTGATTTCGGATTCGGGCTAGTGCCTGTCCTTACCGTTGAGGATATCATCCTTTCCAAACTTTATGCATTGATGGCAGGCAGGCCGCGCCCAAAGGACATTGATGATCTCCAGTCCATCTTTCAAGCGATTGGATGGGATGAAATGGATATTCCCTATCTAGCCGGACAAATGAAACGTCAAGCCCTCGTCGTCCCGGCAACAGCCAAGCCGTTCCTTCCGGCAGCACTGATCGCCCTATCGCAGGACGTCAGCCGTAGCCTTAAGAAAAGCAAATCAGCAGAGGTGATCAAAGGGACGGTCATCCACTGAGATTGCTGAGGGACAGGTTTTTAGGTCAATCATGGGCGTCCGGCGCGTTCGCGCAGGCAAAGGGTCAGGGTCCGATAAATGGTATCAAGGGTTTTTCCAAGCGCCTTGCCGATATCCTCCGCGAGAAAGCGAAGGACAAAATAGCCGTGCTCCTGCAGGAGCGCATCCTTGTGCCGGTCACGCCGATAGGCATCGGCATCGGATAGATGCTGCGGTCCATCCAGCTCTACCGCGAGCCGGGCTTCGGGACATAGGAAATCCACTTCCATGTGGCCCCGCTGATCGAACGGGATCGGCAACCGGGCATTTAGTTGAAAACGCCCCGCAGTGGCGGGCAAGGTTTCGAGTCGCCTGTAAAGGAAAGCCTCCGAGGCGCTGCGGGCGCACGCCTCCCCGGTGGATGGTGCGACACGGGCTGCATGCACGAAGAGATTGCCAAGCGGGGAATCGACGCCATCCCGGATCAGCCGCTGTACGCTGGCCGCATAATCGCGTTTCCATTCGGGATCAACGGGCAAGGGCACCTCAGGAGGCCAGCCCGGAACGGCACTTGCAGGCAGGAGGATCGTGTACCCAACGGCCTCATATCCCTTGCAGCGCCGATCGAACATCCGCGCCAGCATCGGCACATTCAGGTCGGCATAATCGTAGACGCGAACCTCGCGCTTGTTGTCATGCCGCCGGTGCAGGCGGCCCACGTACTGAGCGATGGTGCCGCGCCAGGATATCGGCAGTGTCAGGAACAGCGTGTCCAGCCTGGCATCATCAAACCCCTCCCCCAAATAATGGCCGGTTGCCAGTATCACGCGATCCGCATCCTCGGGGATCGAGGCGAGCTGCGCCATGGCGGTATCGATGGCTTTCCGCGTCATGCCGCCGCTGAGAACAATGAGATTTGTGACCACAGGGGATAAGGCGGCAAGCAGGATGTCCAGATGCTCACGTCGTTCGGTCAACACCACGGGCTTGCGCCTGTCGCGTACCGCCGCCACGACATCCTCGATGATCAGTCGGTTGCGCGGCGTGTCATGAATCAGTCCCTGGTAAAGCATCTGGAACTGCATCCGTGCATCGTCACTCGCCGGTTCCTCCTGCCGGAATGCGGTGGGGCGGACGTAGACACTGTGCGTGAAGGGACGTTCCGCAGCCTGCTGCCTGGCATGCACGCGGTGCCTGACCGGGCCGCATTGCATGAAAATGATGGGATGGTGCCCATCCTTGCGCGTTATCGTGGCCGACAGGCCGAGTATATACCTGGCCTTTGCTCGGCGGGCAACCTGTTCAACGCTGAAGGCGGGCAGATGATGGCACTCATCGAAAACGAGATGGCCATACGTGCCGACAAGATCCTGCACCACCCCTTTCCGGAAAAGGGTTTGAAGCAGGGCCACATCAATCGTTCCGGTCACCTTCCTTGAACCGCCGCCAATACGTCCGATCTGCGATGAAGGAATCCCCAGAAATGAGGAAAGCCGCTCAACCCATTGTTCGAGGAGCTGGCGGCGATGAACGAGGACCAGTGTATTCACGCCCCGCTGCGCGATCAACCAGGCGGCCAGCACGGTTTTTCCGAATGCCGTCGTTGCGGAAAGCACCCCCGTATCATGGGCGACCAGGGCGGCGGCCGCCGCCTCCTGGTCCGGGCGCAACAGTCCCGAGAAGGCGACGTCGATGGGTGTGCCGGAAAACCGTTCGTCCTGGACGGCAACCGTGAGCCCTTGCGCGGCCAGAAGCTCGGTAGCCTCGTCAAGACAGCCCCTTGGCAAGGCCAGATGCTCAGGATAATCCTCGGCGCAGGCGATGATGCGAGGCTTGTCAAACGTTGGCAAGCGCAGGGCCTGAGCCTTGTAGAACTCAGGGTTCTGGAATGCGGCCAACCGCAACAGTCCATTCCGCAGGGATGGCGAAAGCGCCGCTTTTGGGATATAAACCTGATTACCGAGCACAAGTTGCAGGGTTTGTGGGAATGCGCCAGACGGGATACGCGGTGCCCTTGATGGGAGCGCCAGCCATGGCGATTCGGCATTGTCGTCCTCGGCAACCATTCGCACCCCCACAACATGACCCTTGCGTTCGGCATGGTGGATTAAGGTCTCGACCCATGACGGTGCCAGCTTTTTCACACCGGCCATGAAGGCCCATGGATCCGGCCACGGGTTGAGGTGCTCATCCAGGAATTCCGTATGCCCGTTGGCCCTCGCCTGCTTCTGCATCGGCAGGGCAATCAGGTTTCCCAGTCCGCCCTTCGGCAGCGTATCCTGGTTCGGAAAGAAACGGTCATACGAATCCAGGCCAATATCGGGACGACGCTGCATCGTCATCGTCAGGATATAGGCACCCAGCTTCCTCGCCAGGACGGCCGGGATGGCGGTCTCGAAAAAGATCCAGAGGTGCGCGCCATGGCCGGAGCGTGAACGTTCGACGACATACGGAATCTCCAATGCCGTGCATGTCTCGCGCACAGCCTGGATATCATCCTGCCAGCGGGCCTTGTCAAAGTCCGCCGCCAGGAAAAAACACGTTTCATCAAGAAGCATGGGATAAACGCCTGCCACGAAGTCGCGACCTTGATCATCAGTCCCCGAGAGATGCCAGCGGATAACCTCCTCGGTCACGGGCAGGAACTGCCGTCCAAGACATTCCACACAACGGACTTTGCGCTTGTCGCAGACATCCCGGATCCATTCATTCGCGCAAGCCGGGCTGTATCCGCTCTTGCCGGTCTTGGGATTCTCGAACCGCCTCGGATAGACATCCTCCCGCCCCCGAAAAAGTGACCTGAACAAGTCTATTTTCTCGCCGGGTGGCGACAAACGTGTGCAGATACGCTCGCGCACCGCCTGCCCTAGCGGTGCTTCAATGGGTTCTTGGATTGCAGCCATAATCGGGAGCATGACACATCAAGTCACCGAAAGCAAACCCAACACGAAATCAAACCTAACCTAACCGCAGCAATGAATTCCTGTGAAGCATCTGGCCTTAAAGGGAATGTTGACGGATGTCGTTGAGTCTTTCCGTCAGCGCGGGTATGGCGGCCTGTACTTGGGTGAACACATCCTCCGCCTTATCGAAATCCAAGATGCGGATGCCGACCAGGCGTGGGTGGAAATAGATATCGGGAGGTCGCTTGTCGATCATCGCCTGGGTAACCCTTTCGATCAACATGTCGAACATACCCAACGTGGCGTCAATCATGCTGGGCGGATCAGCGTCTCTTATTTCGCGCGTCGGTGAAACATCGACGGCAATGGTCAGATCACAGGATTCCGGGAGGATGTCGTACGGAAGGTTGTTGCTCACACCTCCGTCCACAAGAATTTTGCCGTTGTGTTCTACCGGCACGAACACTCCCGGAATCGACATGCTGGCCTTCAGCGCCGGCAGCAGGGGACCGGAGTCGAAGATGATGGCCTTACCCGTGTAGAAATCGGTGGCGACCACACGCAAAGGAATCTTCAGATCCTCGAACCGTGTCACATTCATCTGCTCGATGAGGTACCGCAGAAACCGGTCGGCCTTTAACAACCCCGAACCTGTCCATGAGAGGCGAACGACCTTCAACCATTTCAGCAGAGAGGCTCTTTTGGCATAGAGATCCTTTATTCCGTCGTCCCGGCGGACCCTATGCTCCTCGACAAGACTACGGATTTCCTTGCCCGATCTACCGGCGGCGTACAAGACGCCAATAATTGCGCCCATGCTTGTCCCGGCAATCGCTGTCGGTATAATTCCGCAAGCATCGATGGCTTCAAGGACAGGAATGTGCCCCAGCCCCCGCACCCCCCCGCCGCCGAGGGCAACGCCCACTGTACTGACATTCGTATTCATGGTTAATCCCATTCTTAGGTGGTTTAAGAAAATCCTGCAAGTTATTTATCAGATCGGGACAGAACATGCTTTCGGCAATAGCGCAATGGGCGAAGCGTGGCGAAGTTCCTGTCCCGCTAGTCAACGATGAGCCTCCCGGCTCAATGCTCAGTACCCAGCTTTCCACCTGGGCGGCGCTGTGTGCACCCGAGCCCATGATTGTCCTGTTTGATGAGGTGGACGTCCGCGACCTTCGCGATTACCTGGTGCACAGCAAGGACGGTGTAATCCATTTGGGTGTCTCGGAAAACGATTACGGGCGACAAACGAAGTAAGTCCGACCCATTACCCGAGCGATGAAAAAGCGGTTGACTAGCCTATCTGGTCTGGGCAACAATGCGGCCATGACGATGACAGAAAATATCTACGAGGCGAAAACGCATTTCTCGCACCTTATCGAGCGGGCGATGGCAGGCGATGAAGTGATCATTTGCTGGTAACCACTCTATGAAAACGTTGAAAATCATGTCGGTTGTCGGGGCGCGCCCTAATTTCATGAAGATCGCGCCGTTCTGTCATGCCATCGAACGTTACCAGGCGTCGGCCGGAGCGGTGGTGCTGGAGCATCTGCTGGTCCATACCGGCCAGCATTATGACGTACGCATGTCCCAGACCTTTTTCGAGACCCTCGGGATTCCCACGCCCGATATCGACCTGGAGGTGGGCTCTGGTTCCCACGCCCAGCAGGTCGGGAACACGATGATTGCCTTTGAGAAGGTCCTGCAGGCGCATCGCCCGGACTGGGTGGTGGTCGTCGGGGATGTGAATGCCACCTGCGCCTGCTCAATCACGGCCAAGAAAGAGGGTATCAAGGTGGCGCATATTGAGGCGGGCCTGCGTTCGTTCGACCTTGGAATGCCCGAGGAGATCAACCGCATGGTCACCGACCGGCTGTCAGATCTGCTGCTCACTCCGGATCGTCTTTCCAACGAAAATCTGCGTCGGGAAGGGGTGCCGGAATCCCGCATGGTGTTTGTCGGCAATATCATGATCGATACGCTTGAGGCGCAGCGCCAGGCCGCCGCCCGGCTGGATATCGACAACATCATCCGGAATAACCTGGTTGACGGGGCTGCCGTCCCGGCCCGTATTGCTGGCCGTGAGTATGGTCTGATGACCCTCCACCGCCCCTCGAATGTCGACCGTCAAGAGGTCTTGAAACCGCTGGTAGACTTCTTCCGTGAGGCGTCTGGCCGGTTTCCTTTGCTCTGGCCGATTCATCCGCGAACCCTTAAGCAGTTGCAGCAGTTCGGTCTTCTGGATCCGGTATCCAAGACCCCTAGCTTGATATTGCTGCATCCCCTGGGCTACCACGACATGCTGCGGTTGAACATGGATGCCGCCATCATGCTGACCGATTCCGGCGGCTTGCAGGAGGAGTGCTGTGTCCTGGGCACCCCTTGCATGACGCTGCGCTGGAATACCGAACGCCCCATCACTCTGAGCGAAAACGGCGGGGCGAGTGTGCTGGTTGGCAACGATGTCGAGCGCCTGCGGACGGCGTTTGGCAACGCCCTGCAAGGGGGGCGCCGACCGCAGCGTCCGGAATTATGGGATGGCCTTACCGCTGACCGGATTCTCGCAGCGATCTTGGGAGCGCGATCATGAAAGCCGCGTTGGAGCGGCTTTACAGTCGCCAGAAGTTCGGGATCAAGCTGGGGTTGGAGGCGGTGCGGCGTTTATGTGAGTTGACGGGGAATCCCCAGCAGCGCATGGCTATGGTGCATGTTGCCGGAACCAACGGCAAAGGGTCCGTCAGCGCGATGATCGAGGCTGTCCTGCGCCAAACCGGACTGCGCACCGGGCTGTACACCTCGCCCCATATGGTCCGTTTCAATGAGCGCATCCGGATCCATGGCGTCGATATCAGCGATGCGGCACTGGCTGAAGCGCTCGCTGCCTGCGAGGCGGCGGCTGATCAGGTTGGCCGCGAACAGGGGTACGAGGTGACCTTTTTTGAAATCACGACGGTTCTGGCGTTCTTGTGCTTCCTGCAGGCCGGGGTCGAGGTGGCGGTGCTGGAGACGGGCATGGGAGGGCGGCTGGATGCGACAAATGTCGTTGATCCGCAGGTCAGCGTGATCACCCGCATCGCCATGGACCATGAGGTCTATCTCGGCAACACGCTGGCCGCTGTGGCAAGTGAGAAGGCGGGGATCATCAAGCCTGCCCGTCCGGTGGTGGCCAGTCCGCAGGACCCCGAAGCCGAGGCTGTATTGCGCCGGGTGGCGCTGGAAAACCGATCGGTCTATGTGGCCTCGGGCGAGGTGGCCTCGGTCCAGCGGGTCAGCGGTGACCTGGCAGGCCAAAAAGTCAGGTGCGAGACCGGCAATGGCTGGGCGGGCACGGTCTGGCTGCCATTGATTGGCCCTCACCAGCTTGAGAACCTTGGGACGGCACTGGCGGCCTTGGAGCAGGTCTTTGAAACGCTCGGGGTGGAGGTGCCATTCAAAACGGTAAAAGACGGGCTGGCGTCGGTGCGGTGGCGGGGGCGTTTCGAGCGGCTGTGCGAAGATCCCGTGGTCATTGCCGATGCCGCGCACAATCCCTCCGGCGCGGAAACGCTGGTGGCCGCGCTGCGGAGCCAGGGACTGAAACGGGTCGGGCTGGTGGTGGGCGTATGTGCCGACAAGGATGTGATGGGCGTTGTGCGCCTGCTTTCGGGGGTGGCCCGGCGGGTATGGACGGTACCGATCCCGAATCCGCGGTCGCTGCCATCCAGTGAGTTAGCCGGCCTTTTCAGGCAGGCGGGCATTGAGGATGTACAGGCGGTAGCTGATGTTGGCATAGCGCTGCGCGAGGCCGAAGCCTGGGCACGGGACGCCCGAATGCCCGTGATCGTGGCGGGCTCGATCTTCCTGCTCGGCGAGGTGCTGCCGCATTATTAGGGCTTTGGCCTTTCATCATCGGCTGCGGTTTTGGGGGCATCCGTCCATTCGCGGATAAAGTTTGTCCAGGCTTGGTGGCACTGGGCTTCGTCACCGATCACGTCCCAGATTCGTGCCCAGTGGAAATACGATCCCGCCACTGGCAGGCGCCGCTCGGCGGGCAATCGCTCGGCAAGCAGGGGGTCGCTAGCCGGAGGGCAAAGCCGCTGGACATTGTCGACCAGCTTGGCGATGCGTGGCCCGACAAACCATGGAATGGCGGTGTCCTTGCGGTCGCGGTACGTACGCGGTGCCATGTACTCGATCAGTGGCTTGTCATCCGTATTCACCGGATATCCCTCGAAAAGTTCCCTCGCCGCCGTGATGTTGCCTCCATAAAAGAAGAGGATGGTTGACGCATCGAACGGCAGGGCAAGCCGCATCAGGTCATGCCAATTCTTGCCCGCAACGGCGGCGGTCCGGTCTGGATGACTGTCGACCCTGTTGGACGGTAACGGCGCAGCCAGCTTGTGACCGGCAAAGGCAATGACCTCATCACCCGGCTGGAAATTATTGCGCCACAGCGACACCTGATCAAACACTTCGAGCATCGTTCTGGCGATGATGTACACTTCATTCTCGGTCAGTTGATATAGCGGCAGCCATTGGAAAAAGACGCCGCCGGGTGCCAATCGATGCTTCACGCTCTCGAAATGCTCCTTGCTATAGAGGCTCCCGGTACCTGCCTGAAAGGGTACGAACAGGTCGGCGTTGATCATATCGAAGGCTTCGCGAGTGGCCATGAGATAATGCCGTCCGTCCTCCGCCAGGAGGGTCGCTCGAGGGTCGGTGAATAGACCGCCCGTGCAATCAAATCCATCTACATCGGTAATGTATTGGCGGGCGGCTTGGATCACTTCGGGCACCAGCTCGCAGGTCACGACACGGTTGATGTTCGGAAACCGGGCGGCATCGAGCGCTCCGCCTGCCGTAATGCCAGTCCCCATGCCAAGGAAGAAGACGTTCCGCGTCTCTGGATAAGCATACAGGGGAATATCTGACTGCATCCGTTCCTGCATATAGGCATCGGTCGAACCGAGCCCGTAGTGGGAGTTGATCTTGATCGAAATGCCATGCCGGGTCCGTGCGGCGGACACGATACAATCGCGGCCTTCCCACGTCTCTAGAATCGTTTCCGAAGGCCTTAACTTGTCGATGCTATGCACGGGAAGCGCCCGCGGATCGAGCCCCCAGAATAGCAGCACCATGGCCGACAGGGCGGCACCTCTTACGATCAGCGAAGGGATCCTCCAGCCATTCGGAAACAACAGGACAGCCACCAGATAAACCAAGGCCATCAGGTGCATCGTACGCCACATTCCCAGATTGCCAAGGAACCAGAAACCGCAGACGAGCGATCCGAGAATGGCCCCGATGGTATTGACACAAGAGAGGATACCGATGCTCCGGCCCACGGCGGTTGAATACGTTTCCTCGGCCTTCAGGAGATACGGGAATATCGTCCCGAGAATCAGGGTCGGCACGGCAATGGTGAGGAACACGTTCTTGAAGATCAGCCCGAGATAGCTGAACCACGATCCTGGCGAAACCAGGATCTGGAGCGAGTCGGTTAGCTCCATAAACACGAAGGGGCTTATCGCGATGGAGAGCCCCCCCGCCAGCAGCAGGATCGGGATCATTGTTGAAGGTCGGACCGATAGCCGCGCCAACCGCGAACTGATAAACGAACCGCCCGCCAGGCACAACAGCACGACCAGCAGGATCGCGGCAAAGGTGTAGACGGAATTCTCGAGCACTTGCACAAACATGCGCGTCCAGAGCACCTCGAGGGCAAGCGTACCAAACCCCGAGAGAAAGCAGATGACCAGCAGCGGCAGCCTACCCCACCCTGCGCCCGCAGGATTGGGTGTCACGGCGGGCTGATCGTCCGGCTGCCAGCTCCCCGCTGGCCTGGATAAGACAAAGGCACCCACCGCCATCGAGCAGGTCACCGTCATCGCCAATCCATAGGTGAGCCTGAACCCTAGCCATAACGGGAACCAGAACCCGGCCATGAACACCCCGATGGCTGCGCCCAACGTATTGATGCCGTATAAAAACGCGGAGGCGGATCCGAAGCTGGAGCGGTTGCGGATAAGGTATTGCGCCATGACGGGAATCGTCCCACCCATGAAAAATGCGGGGGGAAAGATCAGCAGCAGTGCCAAGGCGAACTTTAACACCAGCAGCAAGGTCGCGGAATTCACACGTTGGTAAAACTCGGGATAAATGCGGTAATACAGCGCCAGAATGGCGAAATAAAGCAGCGCACTCAGAGCAATGCCCACTTCCAGCCAGCCATAGCGACGCAGCGGGTGCTTCATCCTCGCCGCATTTCGCCCCCAACCCCAGCTTCCGGCGGCAAGCCCGGCAAAAAAGGCGGCAAACGTGGCGGCGGCGGCCTGCGACGTGTTACCGAAGAGCAACCCGAGCTGCTTCATCCACAGCACCTGGTACACCAGGCCGGCAAATCCGGAAAAAAAGACCATCCCATAAAGAATCAACGTTTTCCTGGACAAACTTGGTGTCGTCATCATCATTCCTTGTGCTTGGTGTCGTTAGGGTATCCTGGCGGCTTTCTCCTTGGCGCGTACCAGCCAGATGCAGACTTCGTAAAGCGCGATCAGGGGGGCTGCCATAAGGATCATGCTAAAGGGGTCGGGCGGCGTCAGGAACATCGCGATTACCATCATGATGATCGTGACATGTCGGCGTTTATCGCGCATCTGGTGCGAACTGATAATGCCGAGCGCCCCGAGGATATACACCAGCAACGGAATTTGGAAAGCTAGACCAAAGGCCAGCAGGATCTTGAGGGCAAAGGCGGCGTAACCGGAGGTCTCCCAGAATGCCGATGGCGTTCCCATCCATGATTCGATCTGCGCCATCATCTGCAACGCCACCGGGACGGTCCAGCAATACGCCATCCAGACACCGATCGCAAACAACCCCAGCGAGGCGGCTCCGCCGCCGTAGATCGCGTTTCTTTCGCGCCGGGTCAGCCCCGGAAAGACAAACCCGCCCACCGCGGCCAGCGTAAAGGGCAGACTGAAAAGCAAACCGGACCACCAGACAACCTTCATCAGGATGGAGAACCCGCTACCCACCTCGCTAACCTGCAGGGGAATCGTCAACCCCGCACGGTCAAACGGGATCTTAAGCAGCGCGAAAATAGAGGGTGCCAGCGGGATGGCTACAATCAGGCCGATCAGCAGCGACACGATCGCCCAGACCAGCGCTTTGCGAAGATCATCAAGGTGTTCCACGAAGGGCTTGAGCATGCCCTCGTGTTTTTCATCCGAACGCGCCGTCATCCCGGTTACCTTCCTGCCGTCCGTCCGCATTATCAACGGGCTTCGTAACGGAACCTTCGATCGCCATGACCTGCGACTTGAAGTCATCCGATGCCTTGCGCAAGGCATGCAGGGCACGGCCGAGGGAGCGTGCGATTTCTGGAAGGCGGCGTGGTCCGAAGAGGATCAATACAAAAATAAAGATCACCAGCAGCTCTAACGGTCCCGCCGATCCGGCTAGAAACGATAGGGGCAGCATGGTGATCTTCCTGTGGGAACGATAACTTTACTTGCGGAAGAGCGAGAATTCGGCACGGCGGTTCTTTACCCACGCCGCTTCGTTATGTTCCGCATCCAACGGCTGTTCCGCCCCGAAACTGCGCGTATTGATGCGATCCTCGGCCACGCCAAGCGAGATCATGTAAGCCCGCACCGCCATGGCCCGATGTTCGCCAAGCGAAAGGTTGTAATCACGGCTGCCTCGCTCATCGCAGTGCCCGTCAACCACCACCGTGGTGCCTTCGTTGGCCAGCAGGTAATCCGCGACGGCCTCGATTTTCGGGTGCTCTGAGCTGGCGAGGGTAAAGCTGTCGTAAGCAAAAGCCACATTCTCAAATGATACATCTGTGATCGGCTCGCCGAACTCTCCCCGCTCGGCCACCTCACCATAGCCTATCTCTCCCAAGGGGGTAAGCGGAATCGTATCTGAACCAACGCCCCCGGTAACACCCGCTTTTGGCTTCTTTTTACACCCCGATGCTCCGACCACCAACATCACCACCACTGCACTCATCACGATCCGCATCACGCCGCTTTTCATACCCTTTTTCTCCTATGCCTATTAAACCGCCCGCCCGTTGATTCACGCATCAGCGTGGAGACCAGGCAGGAAAATACCAATCACCCTTAGAAGTCGTCAACTTTACCTGAGAATCATCCTCCGTGTCAAGAATGTACAAGCAGGAAATGTAACTATCCGTACGTGCATAAACCAAATGACGCGAATTCGGTGCCCAGGATGGCGTCTGGTGATCGGACGATACCTTGGTAACCTGCCGATCGGCCCGTGTCTTCGGATCGTAGATGCAGATCTGGTAGCGGCCACCGCGCCGACTGCTGTAGGCCAGGCGGCCATCGCGAGCCCAGGATGGCGAGACGTTCTCACTGCCCTGAAGGGTGATCCGGGTCGGCGATCCCCCCGCCCGGTTGATGATGTAGATATGCGGGGCACCGGTGACATCCGAAACATACGCCAGTTGCTGTCCGTCCGGGGACCAAACCGGGCTGGCCTCGGCGGCATGCTTCGTCTGGGTGATCCGCGTCACCCGGCCACTCCCCAGATCCTGCGTGTACACTTCGGGATTGCCATCCTTTGACAAGATCAGCGCTAGATGCCGTCCGTCAGGCGACACCTGTGCCCCGGAATTGATGCCGGGATACCCCGACACGCGCGTGCGGTTGCCGCTGCCAAGATCAATCCGGTACACGTCTGGAAATTTCCGTAAAAAGCTCGTGTAGAATATATTGCGGGCGTCGGGAGACCAAGCTGGCGACAGGCAGGGCACGCCATCACGGGTAGCCTGCACCAACCCGCCCCCATCACTGCCGATCAGGTAGAGATCTTTTTTTCCTTCGCGAGAACCGACCAGGGCGATGCGCGTAGAAGCGATACCGGGAACGCCCTTGACGGCCTCCACAATGGCATCGGCCAGCTTATGCGCGACAAGCTGCGGCTGCGCTGCCGCCTCCCGGAAAACCCGCGCAAAATAGGACTTACGGGTTGCCCGGTTCAGCACCTCGCACTTGACTTCAAGGGTACTTCCATTGACCTGCGTATTGCCCTGAAGTTCGATCACCGAAGCCCCCGCCGCCCCAAGGGTAAACCAGCCGGAACGTTTCAGATCGGTCTGCAGGATCTGCAGGAACTGACGCTCCGCCGTGCTGGCACCCACATTCACCCCAGCGGTGGCAATCGAGATTTTGTCTCCGGTCCCTGCACCGACAATCGTGATATCCTGGGCATGCACACCAACACCACCAAGCAGCAGGAGCAGAAATGCCCCTGCCGTTGACCACCATATTCCAAGCACTGTTGTTTGTTTCATTTCTTAAGCCTATACAAATCCTGGGCGTTTCGGCAATCCCTAAGTAGAGCCTGTACACATTTTGGCTCGTCCTTGAGCACTTGCTTCCCCATTGGGTAGGGCGCAGGCGTCCTCGCCAAGCCGCGCCCGTCAAACCACCACCCTTTGCCCCGCCCGGCGTGCCCGGAGGTCTGCCCCCACCCTTCAACGTACCCTCAACATGTACCCATAGCAGGATTTACAAGATAAAGACGCTGCTGATTCGGCGCATTTCATCCTGACGATCATAAACCCTGCCCCTTGGTAGCCCCCGACAAGGTGCTACGCTTTATCCGTTCATGGCAGAATCTCCCAGTCTACTTCTCTTCTGCGGCAGCGGACGGCACGGGGGACCATCATTCTCCCCATTGTCTCATCCGGACGCTCCGGCTCCTTGGGCGGCATGGGCACGCCACCCAATCGCGGCGGCGGAGCGGGTGGCTTTATTGCACCCGGCGGCCAGAATGGCCAGCATTCCACCGAGGGCGGTCTTCATCAGGCCCCCCGTTTTGTGGTATGGTCTTTGAACGAAGGATATCCCGGTTTCCGCTCTTCGGTAACGCGCTCAAGTTTCATCATCCCCTCACCTCGCAGTTCACTGTTGAAACTCTATTTGATTTCCTTCTCGATTCCGCAGTGCGAACAGTTTGGAAGCATCGCGTGTCTAACCTTGTGACAAGACGGGCACTCCTCAAAAAGATTGCAGCCGCACGATGGACAAGTATACTTTTCTTCCAGAACGCCGTGATCGCCGGGCACCACGATCTTGTTGACCGTCCGACGGGTCCAAAACAGAAAGCGACGCGGCCCAATTCTGATGGGATACTCGCACACCGGGCACAGAAACCGCTCGTATGCCTCCCGGTATTGCTTGACCAACCATTGCGTTTTTGGAAACGCGATGGTACGGATGAAATAGATCAACAGCCGGGCCACGACGATCAACAGACCGCCAATGAGGATGTACTTGAAGTATTTGCTGGGGAAATACTCATGAATCACAAGAGCGACTTTAATCAGTGTTGCGGCGGCGAAGGCGAGGAACAACGGGAAGTAGATGCTGGAACGTTTCTTGATGATGACGGCAGCCGCGACAATAAGAACGGGCAATAGGATCGCCAGTTGTAGAAAGGCGAGTTTAAGACGGTGTTTCTCGCTGAGGTTGTTGAACTCATCCCTGGCTGGCCCACGCTGCCCCTCAATCTCTTGCTCCGCTTGTTCCTTCTCCCGAACAAGCCCCTGCTTGCGTTCAAGCATATCCGATACAGTCTGGCTCAGTTCCTGATATTTCTTCTGGTTGTCCAGAAAAAGTCTCAGGCTGCTCGTGAAGTTCGCCTGTTCGGTTTCCGAAAAGGCGATACTCTTCTGCATGCCAAGTGTCTGGAGTTCAATAAGCTGGTTGATGGTCTGCTGCAGATTTCGGGAACTGTCCCCAACGACACGCTGTATCTCGGTCTGGTTCTCAATCTGCCGGGTGAGATCCGCGACCTGCTTCTCAAGAGCAAGCCGTTTTGCCACAAGATCCTTGTCCAAGTGCTTCTGCTCGATGGTGGCGTAGTCGGGTCCGCAGATGGACCGGATATCGTCCACAAAGAATCCAAGCACCCAGAATATCAGCATCGCAAGAACGAGGGTAAACAGCCGTATGGCAAAACGGTGAATCCAGGTTCCCTTTGACTTCGCATCGCTTTTCATGTTTCTGTTCCTTTCCATGGCGCACCAACGCTCGAGTGACCATTTCCAAGGTGTTTTATTGAACTTCTTCTGGACGGACTAGTCCGGTAGATCATCAAGTTGCTCTTGAACGGGGCAACGCCCCGCAGATGTGTGTAGATATACTATCAGGATCAAGATACCAATCAAGCCCCAATCGCAGGTGACGAAAAACGAACCCCCCTGCTTTTTCATCCATCTCGATGTACAAAACGCTTGCAAGGGGATCTCAAAAGCAGGTATAGACGGTGCGTGCTAATCACTCGTCTCTTGGCGCTATGCGATAACCGCCCGAACCCTGTCACGATGGAGCTTCGATGTCTGACCTGAATCCTTTGCTGTGCCAGCATGACCTGCCGCCTTTTGATCGGATCACGCCTGAACTGGCCGAGGAGACCATTCCCCGCATCCTTGCCACAGCGGAGGCACAACTCGCCCGGCTGGAGGCCGAGGCCACCCCCTCCTGGGAAGGCTGCATGGAGCCGCTATTCACCCTGATGGAACCACTGGACTACGCCTGGGGCATCGTCTCGCACCTGCACAGCGTCATGAACACGCCCGACTGGCGCCGCGTGCATGATAAACTCCAGCCCCAGGTGGTCGCATTCTCCACCCGCACAGGCCAGAGCGAACCGATTTACCGCGCCATGCGCACCCTCCGCGATGGCGAGGCCTGGACCCCGCTCGACGAGGCGCACCGCCGCCTAATCACCAGCGCGATGTGTTCCGCGCGTACCGCCGGTGTCGGACTCCCCACCGCCAAGCGCGAACGCATGGGCACCCTGCGTGATGAGCTGGCTGCCGCCTCGACGGCGTTCTCCAATCACCTGCTGGACGCCACCAAGGCCTTTGCACTGGAGCTTACCGCCGCCAATGATATCGTTGGCCTGCCGCCCTCGCTGCGGGCGGCGGCGTCGGGTGCCGCCCGCCGGGCGGGCAAGGAGGCAAGCTCGCCGGAGAAAGGCCCTTGGCACATCACACTGGAAGCCCCGCTATTCCTGCCGTTCATGCAGTACAGCGAACGCCGCGATCATCGCGAAGCGCTCTATCGCGCTTTTGTCACCCGTGCCGCCGCTGGCGAATTCGACAACACGGCACTGATCGACCGTATTCTCGCCGGTCGCCGCGAAATGGCCTGGCTGCTCGATCGTGCATCCTATGCCGACCTGATCCTGCAACAGCGCATGGCTGGCACCGTCGAGGCCGTCGATCGCCTGACCGCCCGGGTGCGCGACGCCGCCCGTCCGGTCGCCGAGCAGGAACATGCCGACCTTTCCGCCTTTGCGCGGCAGCAGGGACAGACCGAGCCGTTACGACACTGGGACATCGCCTTCTGGAGCGAACAGATGCGCAAGCAGCGCTTCGGCTTCGACGATGAAGACCTGCGCCCCTACTTCCAGTTCCCCGACGTTCTTACGGGCATGTTCGCCCTCGCGCAGGAACTCTTCTCTATTTCTATCCGCCCTGCCGATGGCAAAACCCCGGCCTGGCATCCGGATGTCCGTTTTTTCGAGGTATTTAACGCGGATAACACCCTGATCGCCGCCTTTTACCTCGATCCTTACAGCCGCCCGGAAACCAAGCGCGGCGGGGCCTGGATGGATAGCGTCAGACCACGCAAGCGATTGCCGGACAACACCCTGAGCTATCCGGTCGCCTATCTCGTCTGCAACCAGACCCTACCGGTCGGCGACACGCCGTCCCTGTTGACCCTGAACGAAATAACCACCCTTTTCCACGAATTCGGTCATGCGCTGCAACATCTGCTGACCACGGTCGACATCCCGGAAGCCTCGGGCATCCACAATGTCGAATGGGATGCCGTCGAACTGCCCAGCCAGTTCATGGAAAACTGGTGCTTCCACGCCCCTGTCCTCAGCGGCATGTCCCGCCACATCGCCACCGGCGCCTGCCTGCCGGACGACATGATTGCCAGGATCACCGAATCCCGCTATTTCCGGGCGGGCTCGGCGTCCCTGCGGCAGCTCCTGTTCGGTGCCGTGGACATGGAACTGCATGCTCGTTACGCCCCTGGCGACGCGCGCAGCCCCAACGCGGTCAAGGAAGCCCTCGCCGCCGACTTTGCCATCCTGCCCCCGTTGCCGGAGGATCGCCTGTTGTGCGGCTTCTCGCATATCTTTGCCGGCGGCTATGCTGCCGGATACTATAGCTACAAATGGGCGGAAGTCCTTTCCGCCGATGCCTTTGGCGCGTTTATCGAGGCTGGGCTGGATAACCGGGAGGCCATGCGGAAGGTCGGCCAGCGCTTCCGCGACACCCTCCTGGCGGCGGGCGGCAGCCTGCACCCCATGGACGTCTTCACGGCGTTTCGCGGACGCGGCCCCGACCCTGACGCCCTGCTGCGCCAGATGAAACTGCTACCCGGCTTAAGGGCAGGATCCCCGTGGCTCGGCACAGCGGCAACCGATCGGACGGAGCGTAGATGCGATTATCATTCTCCCAGAATTGTACCCCGTGTGACATCCATGTTGGTATGATATCTACATTATTGATCTCATGAATGGTTTGACCGATATATACAAGCCATCGCTGGCCATGCTTACCGATCTATATCAACTGACGATGGCGTATGGATACTGGAAGGAGGGGCGAGGTAATGATGAAGCGGTGTTTCATCTGTTCTTCCGGAAGCCTCCCTTTGGCAGTGGTTATACGTTGGCTGCTGGCCTCGGTTTTGCCGTCGATTACCTACAGCGTTTCTCGTTCACCCGGGAGGATCAGGAATACCTCGGCACCCTGACCGGTAATGATGACAAGCCGCTGTTTGAAAAGGCATTCCTGTCGTTTTTGGGGGATATGACGTTGTCCGTGGATGTGGATGCTATGCCAGAAGGAACGGTTGTCTTTCCGCAGGAACCGTTGCTTCGTGTCAAAGGCCCGCTGATTCAGTGTCAACTGCTGGAAACCGCGTTGCTTAATATGATCAATTTCCAGACGTTGATTGCCACGAAAGCCGCACGCGTGTGCCAGGCGGCAAGAGGCGAACCTGTTCTGGAGTTCGGATTGCGGAGGGCACAGGGCGTTGATGGCTCTATATCGGCTTCGCGTGCTGCCTACATCGGTGGTTGTGCGGCGACGTCCAATGTCCTGGCAGGCCAGTTGCTGGGTATTCCGGTCAAGGGAACGCACGCTCACAGTTGGGTCATGACGTTTGATTCAGAAGCGGAGGCGTTTGAACGATATGCAGACGCCATGCCGAATAATTGTGTCTTTCTCATCGATACATACGACACGCTGGAAGGCGTCAGGAACGCTATCGCGGCGGGAACGACACTCCGTAGCAAAGGGTATGAGATGGTTGGTGTCCGTTTGGATTCCGGCGATCTTGCATATCTGAGCATCGAAGCCAGAAAACTGCTCGACGCCGCAGGTTTTGAAAACGCTGTGATTATCGCCAGCAACGATCTTGATGAGCACATCATTGAGAGTCTCAAGCAGCAGGACGCAAAGATTGCCGTATGGGGTGTCGGCACAAAGCTGGTCACTGCCTATGATCAGCCCTCGCTCGGTGGGGTCTACAAGCTGTCGGCAATTCGCCGCGCAGGGGAGGGCTGGCAATACCGGGTGAAGCTTTCCGAGCAAAGCATCAAGACCTCAACCCCAGGCATTCTGCAGGTCCGGCGTTTCAGTGATGGCAACGGGTTTGTTGCGGATATGATCTATAACGAGGACGCTGGCGAACCCCGGAGCATGACGATTGTCGATCCACTGAACGCAGAACATCACCGAACGATTAATGCCGATATGGACCACACCGATCTCTTGCTCCCGGTCCTCCGTGCAGGGCATCGTGCCTGCGAAGCAGAAGGGCTGCCTGCTATCCGAGATCGAGCTGCAGAGCAATGCAACCGTCTTCACGGGAGCATTCGAAGGTTCACAAACCCGCATACGTATCCATGCGGGTTGGATGCGGATCTCCATCACCTCAAGTCCTCGATGATTTCTTCCCTTCGCGAAAATGCCTGATGTAAAGCCTTTTTGGCGCAATGTCAAAAATTGAAATTTATCACTTAATGTCTTGACATAGTGTTATAATTACACTAAGGTTGTCTCGGAATAACACGAGGGACTTAGTTATGCCATATACATACATATATGCACGACCCGCACTCACGGCAGATTGTGTCGTGTTTGGTCTTGATGATGAGGATCTCAAGATCCTTCTCATACAGAGAGGTCAGGAGCCGTTCAAGGAGCAATGGGCATTGCCGGGAGGTTTTGCAACGGTGGGAGAGGCACTGGAGGATACGGCACGTCGAGAGCTAAGCGAAGAAACCGGATTAACAAATGTCTTCCTAGAGCAACTTTACACGTTCAGTAATCCCGAGCGTGATCCCCGTGAGCATGTAGTCACGGTGGCTTATTATGCTTTAGTGAATCTCTCCGAGCATAAGGTCCAGGCCGCAACCGATGCGAGCAACGCGGCTTGGTTTTGCATTGACGATGTTCCGCCATTGGCGTTCGACCATGCAGAGATCCTTAAAACGGCACATGCCCGTCTGAGAGGAAAGATCAGATATCAGCCCATCGGTTTTGAGCTTCTTCCCTCAACGTTTCCGCTAAGAATGTTGCAAGGGGTATATGAGAAGATTCTGGATAGGCCCGTTGATAAGCGAAACTTTCGGAAGAAGATTTTAGGCATGGGCATTCTTGAGGAGCGTGACGAGATCGAGACCGACGTGTCGCATCGAGCAGCGCGGCTCTATCGATTCAACAAGAAGAAATACGACCAGAAAGTCAAGCAAGGCTTTAACTTCGAAATATAGAGGGAGACCGATGAAAACAGCATTGATTCTCATAGATATTCAGAACGATTTTGTGCCGGGAGGTGCGTTGGCCGTACCGGATGGTAATGCGGTGGTTGCTGTTGCAAATGAACTTATGGATCATGTTGATTTGGTGGTGGCCACGCAGGATTGGCACCCGGCAAACCATGGTTCATTTGTGAGCATGCATCCAGAGAAGGTCGTTGGTGATGTGGTCGACTTGAATGGAGTGGATCAGGTCGTGTGGCCCGATCACTGTGTGGCTGGCTCAACGGGTGCTGCGTTTGTTGATGAACTTGATGTGCATCGGATTGGGCACGTGATCACAAAAGGAACCGATCCGGCCATCGACAGCTACAGCGGCTTTTTTGACAACGGCCATAAGAAAGAAACGGGACTTCAGGTGTATCTGAAACAGCATGGCGTAAAGGACGTGGTGCTTGTTGGACTCGCGACAGACTACTGTGTGAAGTTCACGGCTCTGGATGCAAGGCAGCTTGGGTTCGGCGTAACGCTTGTGAGTGATGGAGTACGTGGGGTAAATCTCCAACCGGGTGACATTGAAAAGGCGATTGCAGACATGAGGGATGCAGGTGTTGTGGTTGCAAAAGCAGGCGAACTAAAGAAATCTCACATGGCGGGTAACGGTCATTTTCAGCACATTAAGCCACAAACGATCTTTGAAACGGGTTTGCTTTATCATCATTACGCAAACACGGCGTATCCATTAACACCAGGATCATTCAGGGAGTATCGAATCAACGATGCGACGTTGATTCGCAAGTTTTTGTTGGCGGCGGCATGAAAACC
>DIZZ01000161.1:5365-5546 GCA_002428045.1 Verrucomicrobia bacterium UBA6015 | reverse complement strand
CAAGGCCGGTGGGATCGGGAACATCATGCACCGAATCGCAGATGCGCCCCGAAAAAGAAGTTTGGACGCCTGCGGGTTGTGGGGGTATGATGTGCCCAAGCTTCTGTGGGATTCTTAGAGGAATAATAAACAAGCCAACCACTCAGGGTCCGGGCGAGAACGAATGGGTAACTGGAGAAAA
>DIZZ01000161.1:0-5326 GCA_002428045.1 Verrucomicrobia bacterium UBA6015 | reverse complement strand
GTTGGGCGTTGAAATGAATTGAGTTATATGCAATAGCGGACGAAAGGCGGCAGGATATGGCATTGAACAGGGTGGAGCGTATCGATGGGGCAGTAATGATCCAGCGGGTGCTGGCGAGTGTCTCGGACAAGACGGGGCTGGACAGGCTGGTGGCAGGGCTGCTGGATGTGAACCCGGAGGTGATGATCTATTCCACCGGCGGGACGTTCGAGGCGATCCGGTCGCTGCTGGGCCCCGCACGCGCGTCGCGGAACCTGACATCGGTTTCCGATTACACGGGGCAGCCGGAGATGCAGGGCGGCCTGGTCAAGACGCTGGACTTCAAGATCTACCTCGGGTTGTTGAGTGAAACGTATAATCCGTCACATGCCCAGGATTTGGAGCGGGCGGGTGCGGTGCCCATCGATATGGTGGTGGTGAATCTCTACCCATTCGCACAGACCATTGCCAAGGCTGGGGTGACGGCCGAAGCGGCCCGGACAAATATCGACATCGGCGGTCCCTGCATGATCCGTGCCGCAGCTAAAAACTACCTGCGGACGGCCTCGGTTACGGATCCGGCTGATTATTCGGGTGTGCTGGCGACATTGCGTGCAAACGGCGGGGCGTTACCACTGGTGCAGCGCCTAACCTTGATGAAAAAGGCGTTTGCGCATACGGCGGCGTATGACAAGGCGATCGCTGACTATTTTGAGGCACGGGCCATCGCCGAGGTCTCGGGCTGCTATCAGATCGTTTGATGGAGGGTGCCATGTTTGAATTAAGTATTAAGACTCAGTTTTCGGCAGCACATCACTTGGTGGCCTATCCGGGTGCGTGCGTGGTTCACCACGGTCACAACTGGGATGTAGAGGTTTATGTGCAGGGAACCACGCTCGATGAGCTTGGGCTGCTGGTGGATTTCAAGATCCTGAAAGCATCGGTGAATGCGGTGGTCGACGAACTGGATCACAGCGATCTCAACGAACACGCCTATTTCTCGACGGAGAATCCGACGAGCGAGCGAATTGCGAGGTATCTCTACGAGCGAATCGGGGCGACTGTGAATTGCGCACGGTATCGGATATCCCGCGTCACCGTGCATGAGACACCTGGCTCGCAGGCCAGCTATTGGGAATAGGGGTGTGGCGTCGTGATTGATCTGCATGCGCATTCAACCGTTTCGGACGGAAGCCTATCTCCCGAGGCGCTTGCCGAACTGGCGGGTACGCTCGGCCTGACGGCGGTGGCATTGACCGATCACGATACGATGGAGGGAACTGCCCGGTTCAAGGATGCCTGCGCAAAAGTCGGGGTTCGGGGGATCGCCGGTGTCGAGATTAGCGCTGACTTTTCTCCCGGAACCATGCATGTGCTCGGTTATTTCCCCGCACTGCCAAGGGTTGGGTTCAAGCACCACTTGAAACAGATCCGAGAGGGGCGGACCGAGCGTAACCTAAAAATACTGGAAACACTGGCCCGATTGGGGAAACCCGTTGATCAGCAATTATCGGCTGACTTGCCCGAGGGAGAGGTCATGGGGCGTCCGCATATCGCCCAAGCCATGGTGGATTGCGGATATGTCCCGGATTGCCGGACGGCGTTTGATCGTTTCCTGGGCAAGGGCAAGCCAGCCTACCACGACCGGTATCGGCTTGCACCTGACGTGGCGGTGGCGTCCATCCGTGAGGCCGGTGGCGCCGCCGTGCTTGCGCATCCTTTCACGCTGAACCTTTCGCCGACCGCACTGCGGAGATTATTGGACACGTTGCAGGCGGCGGGATTGGTGGGTATCGAGGTGTTTTATCCCGAGCATCCGGATCCGCTGCGGCAACTCTATATGACACTGGCCCATGAACGAGGTCTGGCGGTGACCGGAGGTTCGGATTACCACGGCAGCTTGAATCCGGCCATTCAACTGGGGCGCGGGTTCGGGAATGTGAGGGTGGATGACAACGTGCTTGCTGAGTTGGAATGTTGCAGCGGGCTGGTTTTTTAGTGTGCATCGGGTGGATTTATTGCTAGGGTATGCAAAATGAAGCATTTCTTACAAGGTCTGGCATTGTTCCTGGTGCTATCCGTCGCCTTCCTCTTTCTACTTAAAATGCTGCGTCCCCAATCGGATTTCCTTACCACGGAAGAGCGGGACTGGCTACAGTCGCAGGATCAGCGGCTAGTTGTGGCGACAGATCCACGATGGCAGCCTAATGAAGCGGTAGCCGATCAGAAGATCTATAAGGGACTGAGTGATGATTTCCTTGCACTCGTTGAACGCAAGCTCGGTATTCGCCTCCTGCGCCTTTACGCACAATCCTGGGAACAGGTGCTGGAGGCTGAAAAACAGGGAAAGATTGATATTCATCCTGTCCTGGTCGGGTCCACAGCGCATTCAGGGAACTGGTTGTACACGCGCCCCTACATGCAGGTTCCTGTTGTCGTGGTCATGCGGGAATCCCTGAAGGAACGTTTTACACCAGAACTCATGCCGGAATTGCGAATGGGGGTCGGCCATGGATACGGGGTCGATGCCTTCATGCGGGCTCAGGGCGGAGCCTACAACCTGGTGCCTGTCGAAAGTGATCTGTTCGGACTGCTCAAGGCATCACTAGGCGAGATTGACCTGATGGTGACGGATCTGGCATCGGCATCCTATCACATCGAGAAGGAAGGCTTGACCAATTTGCGTTTGGCGGCAACGCTCGGTTCGCTATACGAGTTCTCCTTTGCCTCGCGCCGTGACCTGCCGATGCTGAATAGCATCCTCAACAAGGCACTGGCACAGATTACCCGCGAGGAGCGGCGACAGATCTACGAGCGGTGGATCGTGTTTGATGTTCAACCCTTTTACGAGAATCGCTCATTCTGGTATGCGGCAGGCATCGCGCTGCTCATCGTGGCGGCTGTGCTGGGACTGGTGATGATCTGGAACTTCGCGCTGAAAGTCGAGGTCGCCAGCAAGACGAAGGCACTTCAGACGGCTCGAGACGAGCTGGAGGAGCGAGTTCAGGAACGAACCAAGCAGTTAGCGCAGGCCAATGTCGCGCTGGAAAGGGAGATGTCGGAGAGGGCACAAATGGCAGCCGAAATCCTGCACATCAGCGGCTACGAACGGGCTCGGATTGGCCGGGATCTGCATGATTCCATCGGGCAGCAGATGGTAGGTATAGCCTTTTTGAGTCGCGCACTGGCGGGACGTTTCAGTGATCCGGCGACCGAGAACGCCCGGTCGGCGGCGCGGATCGCCGATCAGATCGATCACCTAGTGGTTGACATGAAGCGAATTGTCAAGGGCGTGCTGCCGGTGGATGTGATGGACAAGGGCTTGCTGGCAGCGATCACACAGCTTGCCAGGGAAACCTCGCAGGGGTATGGCGTGGAGTGCGAGTTCGAGTGCCGGAACGAGGATGCATGCCGCATTCGGGATAATGCCATGGCAACCAACCTTTACAGAATCGTGCAGGAGGCCATCGGCAATGCTGCCAAACATGCCAAAGGTGTACAACGGATAAGGATCACGCTTGATGTTGCCGATGAACGCGGGATGCTTCGCATTCGGGACAACGGGGCAGGCATCCAGACGCAACAGCCATGTGCAGGCATGGGCTTGAAGATCATGCGCTATCGGGCATCGTTGGCCGGAGGGCATTTAGCGGTTCACGCAATGGATGACGGAGGCACCGAAGTCGAGTGCACCTTCAATCCTTCGATTGTCTTGAATGAGGATACCGTATCCTAGCGGCTTTGCAGGGGAAGTAATACAGGGGGATGAGATCATGAATAATGTTCAGCCATTGGAGAATGCAGGCCTAACGATCAAACAGATTGTTCTGGTTGATGACCATCCGATTGTTCGGGATGGATTGAAACAGATGATTGAGCAGGATCCTCTGCTGTCAGTGTGCGGAGAGGCGTCGGGGGCATCCGATGCGATGACGGTTGTCGCGGATGTGAATCCTGATCTCGTGTTGGTGGATGTATTTCTTGATGGCATCAACGGGATCGAGTTGACCAAGATGTTGTGCGAACGCAATCCGTCTCTACAGATCCTGATTCTTTCCATGCATGACGAAACACTTTACGCGGAGCGGGCGATCCGGGCTGGAGCCCGAGGATATGTCATGAAGCAGGAAGCCTCACGAACCATCTTGTCCGCCATTCACACGGTGCTCAAGGGAGAGTTGTTTGTCAGTGAATCCATGCGGGCAGCAATTACTTCGCTAGGCCAACCGGAACATTCATCCTCGTCTGACATGTCGTCTGTGGCTGAACGGTTGAGCAGCCGTGAACTGGGTGTTTTTGAAGCGATCGGAGAGGGCCTTGATCGGACAGAGATCGCCGATAAACTCAAGATCAGTATAAAAACCGTGGAAACGCACCGTGCCAATATCAAGTACAAGCTCAATGTTGGATCGGTGGCTGGCCTGGTGGATTGCGCCAAAGCATGGCTGCGACACCATCAACAGAAATAAGGAAAGAGGAACCGATATGAAACGGAGTGTGGCGGCTGCGGGATGCGCGGTGTTGGCGGTTGCAGAATGTTTGGCCATGCAGGCGGGGCAAGGGCCTGTGCTCAAGCAGGTTGACGGCCCCGATTATTCATTCTCTGTGCANNTGGCATAATGCTGCAATCCGGAGAATCTCGTGAACTCGTCTTCGACGGTAGCCATAAGCTCAGCGAGCTTATCTGGGACATTTCCGGCTTGGCGTTGGCGGGCGGTTCGGTATCGACCTCGCTGGGCACATCATTCAAGATCAATGCGGGGTTGTGGATCGCCATCAATGAGGGAAACGGTTCGATGGTCGACTATGATTGGTTTGTCCCCGGTTATGACTGGACCCATTTTTCGAAAGGTGATGTCGAGATCAATTCAGCTTACCTCTTTGATGTGAATGGAGACTACACATTTTGGAGCTGTCCAATGGTATCGTTATATGGTATTTGCGGCTACAAACGGTTACTCTGGGATTGGAGTGAGTATGGCCAGTCATATATCTACTCCGAATTCGGGTTTAGAGATGATCGGGGATATCTAGATGGAGAAAACGGGATCGACTACGAACAGGTGTTTGACATTCCCTACCTGGGGCTAGGTAGCCGTCTACATGCCGGGCGGCTCTCGGCGACAGCCTATTTCCTTTACAGCCCACTCGTTCAGGCCGAGGATTATGACCATCATATTCTCAGGGGTATAAAATTTTCCGAAACCTATGAGAATATTGATTACATAGGGTTCGGGGGGCAAGTGTCGGTCGAGCTAACCGACACGCTGTTCATCGCGATGGCTCTCGATGGCCACATGATTCCAGAGGCCCGCGGCGATATGATCATCTATGATATGGTTAATGG
>DIZZ01000057.1:21980-22216 GCA_002428045.1 Verrucomicrobia bacterium UBA6015 | reverse complement strand
CCGCAATGAGGCCTTGACGATGACGCTGAAAGCCGTGGACGGCGGGGAGTATCTCTTCGTCGAGGCGGGCGGCTTCAGCGAGAAGAGTCCGTTTGGCTGGAAGTCGCCGCTGCTAGTGATGAAGAAAGTTCAATGACGAAGGAGAGTGATATGACAAAGATATGTAGAAGAGGATCAGTGCTGGTTGCGATCATGGCGACCATTCATCTTGTCGCGGCGCAGGCGGGAACCGTCCC